>DATBCR010000659.1:0-11065 GCA_036270375.1 Pseudonocardiaceae bacterium
CGTGATCCAGAACCACCTGCTGCAACTGCTCGCGCTGACCGCGATGGAGGAACCGCTATCGTTCCACCCGCGCGACCTGCGGGCGGAGAAGATCAAGGTGCTGTCCGCGACGAAGGCGCTGACGCCGTTCGCCGAGACCACCGCGCGCGGCCAGTACTCCGGCGGCTGGCAGGGCGGCCAGAAGGTGCCCGGCCTCGTCGACGAGGGCGGCTTCGCGAAGGACTCCACCACCGAGACGTTCGCCGCGATCACGCTCGGCATCGACACCCGGCGCTGGGCGGGCGTGCCGTTCTACCTGCGTACCGGCAAGCGCCTCGGCCGGCGGGTGACCGAGGTGGCCGTGGTGTTCAAGCGGGCGCCGCACCTGCCGTTCGACTCCACCGCGACCGAGGAACTCGGCCAGAACGCGCTGGTGGTGCGGGTGCAGCCGGACGAGGGCGTGACCATGCGGTTCGGCTCGAAGGTGCCGGGCAACAACATGGAGGTCCGGGACGTCACGATGGACTTCGGCTACGGCCACGCGTTCACCGAGTCGTCCCCGGAAGCCTATGAGCGGCTGATCCTGGACGTGCTGCTCGGTGAGCCGTCGCTGTTTCCGGTGAACGAGGAGGTCGAGCTGTCGTGGCACATCCTCGACCCGGTGCTGAAAGCGTGGCACGCCAACGGAAAGCCCGACCCGTACCGCGCCGGCACGTGGGGACCTGGGTCGGCGGACAAGATGCTGGAACGTACCGGCCGCAAGTGGAGGCGCCCGTGATCATCGACCTGCCGTCCACCACGACGTCGAACGTCAACAACAAGCTCGTCCAGATGCGCCAGGACGGCGGCGCGGTCACCCTGGGGCGGGTGTTGACGCTGGTCATCGTCACCGATGACGGGTCGAAGACCGAGGAGGCCATCGAGGCGGCCAACGACGCGAGCCGGGAGCACCCGTGCCGGGTGATCGTGGTGGCGCGCGGCGCGAAGAAGGCGGCGGCCCGGCTGGACGCCCAGATCCGGGTCGGCGGCGACGCCGGTGCCAGCGAGGTCGTGGTGCTGCGGCTGTACGGGGCGTTGGCGGACGAGGGCGCGAGCTGCGTGATCCCATTGCTGCTGCCCGACGCGCCGGTGGTGGCGTGGTGGCCGTTCGAGGCGCCCGCCGTGCCGTCGAAGGACCCGATCGGCATGCTCGCGCAACGCAGGATCACCGACGCGGCCAACGAACGCAACCCGATCAAGGCCCTGGAACACCGCCGCGCCACCTACACCGACGGTGACACGGACCTGGCCTGGACGCGGCTGACGAACTGGCGTGCCTTTTTGGCGGCGGCGCTGGACCTGCCGCCGTACGAGAAGATCACCGGCGCGGCGGTCACCGGTGAGGCCGACTCGCCGTCCACCGACCTGCTGGCCGCGTGGTTCGCGGTGTGCCTGAAGATCCCGGTGTCCCGGCTGAAGGCGACCGCGGGCGAGGGCATCGTGAAAGTGGTGCTGGAACGGCGGTCCGGCACGGTGGAACTGTTCCGGCCGGACGCCAAGGTGGGCACGCTCACCCAGGCCGGGCAGCCGGACCGGCGGGTGGCGCTGCAGCGCAGGTCGGTGCGGGACTGCCTGTCCGAGGAACTGCGCAGGCTGGACCCGGACGAGATCTACGCGGAAACCCTGAAGGGCTTGTCGAAAGTGGTCCGGGGTCGGGTGGCGGCTCCGTCGCGGACCCGTCGAGCGGCCAAGGCCGCCGCGCCCGCCCCGGCCGAATCCGTTGACACGGCGGCCAAACCGGCCGCGAACGGCACCAAGCCGGTGAAGGCACGTACGCCGCGCAAGCCGAAGGCGGCGGCGCCGGCGTGAGCGAAGTGATCGTCCACGCGGATGCTGACGTGCTGGCCGCGGCAGCGGCGGCCCGGCTGATCACGAAGGTGGTGGACGCCCAGTCCGCGCGGGGCTGGGCATCGGTCGTGCTCACGGGTGGCCGGACCGGCACGGCGGTGCTGGCGCAGCTCAACGCGAGCCCCGCCCGGGACGCGATCGACTGGCGGCGGATCGACCTGTACTGGGGTGACGAGCGGTTCCTGCCGGCCGGCGACCCGGAACGCAACGACACCCAGGCCCGCGCCGCGCTACTGGACCACATTCCTGTTGCGGGAGCACGGATCCACTCGATCGAACCGTCGGACGGCCGGTTCGGCGACGACCCGGACGCGGCGGCGGACGCGTACGCCGAACTGCTGGCGCGGGCCGCGGGCGACGCGTCGGTGCCCACGTTCGACGTGTGCCTGCTCGGCGTCGGCGAGGAGGGTCACACGGCGTCGGTGTTCCCGGAGTCGCCAGCGGTGCACGAGACCGGGCGGACCGTGGTCGCCGTGCGCGACTGCCCGAAGCCGCCGCCCACCCGGGTTTCCCTTACCCTGCCGGCGATCCGCCACTCGGCCGAGGTCTGGCTGATGACCACCGGCGCCGGCAAGGCCGACGCCGTGGCCATGGCACTCGGCGACGCGGGCGAGGTCGAGATACCCGCAGCGGGCGCACGCGGCCGGCAGCGCACGCTGTGGCTGCTGGACCGGTCCGCCGCAGCCAAACTGCCCGGGTGACGAACGGGTGTGGACCGTCGCGACCCCGGTCCACACCCGCGCCGGTCACAGGCCGAGGAAGACCAGGTTGACATTCACAATGGCGGATTTCGCGTTCGAACTGCCAGGTGACGGCACAAATGCGACATCTCCCGGCCCGGCGCACGGGACGGTGATCCCGGTCGGTATCGGCAGGTGCACGATGTAGTCGTGCAGGGTGCCGATCAACACGGTCTGGATCGGACCGGTCGGCCCGCCGGTATTAAGGACCACGATCACCGAATTGCCGTTGCTGCCGGTGAAGCCGATGCCGACGTTCCCGCTCGACGGTCCAGGGCTGACCTCGACGTATTGGTTGGGCAGCGGGTTGCCGGTCTCGCCGGGCCTGATCGGGCCGATGCAGTTTGTCGTGATGGTCGCGTTCACGCTGGCACCGTTGACGATTCCGGTGAAGAACTGGTTCGGACCGATCGGCGCCGGGTCGATGACGGCACCCGCGGTGCCGGCGAGACCGACGACCGCGAAGATCGCGGCGACCGGCACGGCGGCGCGGCGGGCAATGCGCAGCACGGTACTGTTCATTTCAGCTCCATTCTTTCGGGCCACCAGGGTAAAGCACCGAAATTATGGGGAGCGGCGACCGCGCGGACAATCATAAACACTTGCCGCGAGACACGCGGATACATTCAGGACAGTTCGACCCGTTTCTTGAGTTCCTGAAGAAATGGCCAGCCCGATTGATTCAACCATTCGGGCCTAGACCATTTAACGGGTCGGTGGTTCGGCCGCCGGAAAACGCCCGACCCACCAGCGCTGCCACGGCGTCTCGACCGCGCGGTGGTGGTGGTTGGCCCGCGTCCACGTGATCGCATCGGTGGCCGACAGCCCGGCCAGCACGGCGAGGCAGGCGATCACGGTGCCGGTCCGGCCGATCCCGGCGTTGCACGCGACTTCGACCCGTTCGCCGGCCACACCGCGGTCGTGCAGCGCGCGGATGCGGCGGATCGCGTCGCCGCGGTGGACGGGCAGCAGGAAGTCGGGCCAGGTGATCCAGTCGTGCGGCCAGGACAGCTCGTGGTCGTGGCGGCCGCGCAGAATCCGGGTGCCGAGGTAGAGACCGTGGTCGGGCAGGGCGCCCGCGGGCCGGGGATTGCCAAGGCCGCGACCGCGGATCCACGAGCCGTCCGGCAGTTCGATCGCCCCCGTGAGGTGTGCACCGCTCATGCCCCATCGTTGCGCATCGCGATATCCGGTTGCCCGGCCATTGCTCGCCGTGTTGTCGTGACAGGGTGCCCACCCTCGTGCCGCCCACCACGACCGTGCTCGACTCTTTCCTGCGCGCGATGGCCGAGATCCGCGCGGAGGGCCGGGGCGGCGACGACGACCACACCATGATCGGCGCCGAATTCCGCCGCCATGGCGCGACCTGGCACACGCCGGCCGGTTTCGCGTCCTACCTGGCCGACCTGCGCACCAGCGCCGACCCGGACCACCCTCGTCCCAGCGGCTTGGTCGCCTGCACCACGTTCTGGTGGACGGACGGCGACACGTTCCTTGGACGGATCGCCGTACGCCACCAGCTGACCGAGCGCCTGCGGATCATCGGCGGCCACATCGGCTACGACATCCGCCCGACCGCGCGCCGACAGGGCCACGCCACCGCCATGCTGCGGGCCGCCTGCCACACGCTCGCTCGCTCGGCGTGACACCGTCGGCGCTGATCACGTGTGACACCACCAATCTCGCGTCCCGCAAGGTGATCGAGGCCAACGGCGGCACCCTCGCCGACGAACAGGACGGCATCTGCCGCTACTGGGTGCCGACCACCTGAACCGAACCTCGGTCCGTTCGAGGCCTGAAGCGCTCTCACTACCCTGAATGGACGCATCCGGCGAGTCGGTAGGCTCTGCCGATGCCGCGCCCGTCGCCGTTCGCCGATCTCGCCGACAGCCAGGGCGGCCCGGCGCCGGACGCCGTCGTGGTGGAACTGGGCCGGCCGACCAGGGCCGCGCTCGGCTGTTTCGGGCTGACCACGCTGTTCCTGGCCGCCGTGGCGCTGGCGGCGTTGAGCTACGCGGTGTTCCGGGAACCGGGGCCGCGCACCGCTCCCCCGTCGCTGCGCGTGGTGGCCGCCGTACTGGGCGGGATCTTCCTGCTGATCGTGCTCGGTCTCGGCACCATCGCCGTCAAGGCGGTCCGGTCCCGGCAAGGTATGGCCGTCGACGCGGACGCCGTGTGGTGGCGGGCGGACCGGACGCTGGTGCGGCTGCCATGGTCGGACATCGCGGCGGTCCGACTCGTGACACCGATCAAGATCCGGGGCCAGCGCACCAGCACGCCCCGCACACCGGCGGTCGAACTGTGCCCAGTGGACGAACAGACCGTACGGCGCTACCCGGCGCTGGCCGATCGGGTCACCGGGGGCGAGCCAGCACGGCCGGGGCTGCCCGCGCTGCGGTTCGCGTTCCGGCTGCCGTCAGTCGAGGACGGACCGCGGATGGCCGAGGCGCTCGCCCGATTCGCACCGGTGCAATGGGCCGCGGGCACGACAGCACCGGCCGCCGATTAGCCCAGCCACCCGGCCGTTACCTAGGCGTTAGCACATTTATGCCACGCCGCGCGTCCCTTTGAATACTTTCGGCACTCTACCCAGGTAGCAGGCAACCACGGCCGGGATTGAGGGTGCCAGTGCGGAGACGAGTCGTACAACCACCGGAAGTCGGCGAACCGGAGCCGGTCGTGCCACACCAGCGCGGCGGTCACGCTGTGAATGTCACGAACAACCGTCGGGCACGGCACCGGCAGTATGGTATGAGTCCCAGTGTCACTGGAGTTACTGGAGGTCCTGCCCTGGCTGTCCAGTCGCCCACCGTGGCCAGCACCAGCGTCCCCGACCGGGACGCCGCTGTGCGTGCCGCCCTCGACGGCGTGCTGCGGTTGCTCCGGCGCCACCGCGCGATCCTGATCGACATCCTAGCGATCGTGGTGGCGGCCCTTGACGTCGCCATGGCCGTCCCGTCCGGCGCGGCGACCTACTCCGTCGTGTTGTCATCGGTGTCCGTGTTCGCGCTGGTGTTCCGGCGCAAGTTCCCGTTCGCCGCGACCCTGGTCGCCATCCCGGGTTTCCTGACCGGCTGGGCACAACTCGGCGCGATGATCGCGCTCGGCACGCTGGCGTGGAAGCGCGGCTGGAAGGCGAAGACGATCGTGGCCGCGGCCGGCGTGTGGATGTGCCGGTTCCTGATCTGGTCCGCGCCACCGGCCTCACCGCTGCACGACTTCGCGGCCGAAGGCTGGCGCATGCACGTCGAGGACGGCATCTACGCGTGCTTCGTGATCGCCATGCCGATCGGCATCGGCCTACTGGTCACCGCGCGGCAGGCGCTGTCCGCCCGGATCGTGGAACTCGCCGCCAGCCGGGGACGCGAGCAGCGCTTGCTCGCCATCGCGATCCGTGCCGACGAGCGGGCCAAGATCGCCCGTGAGATGCACGACGTGGTCTCGCACCAGGTCAGCCTGATCGCCATGCAGGCCGGCGCACTGCAGGTGTCCACAACGGACGAACTGTCCCGGCAGACCGCGATCACCATCCGCGGCCTGAGCACCCGGACCCTCGACGAGCTGCGCAACCTGGTCGGCGCGTTACGCACGGCGACCGACGGCGCCGACGAGCCGGACCTCGACACCCTGCTGGACCTGGTGCGGGACAGCACAATGGACGTCACGCTGGAGATGGACCTGCACGGCCGCAAGCCATCCGGGCCGACCGCGAGCGCCGCGTACCGGACGGTCCAGGAGGCACTGACCAACGTCCGCAAGCACACGTCGGACGCCCCGGCGACGGTCCGGATCACGGTCGAGGACGGCGAACTGCGGGTACGCGTGGACAACGATCCCCCGATGGCCGCCGTCGGCAACGGCAGCAAGCCCGCTTATGCCGGCGCCGACTTACCGTCCGGCGGCCACGGCCTGATCGGCTTACGCGAACGCGCCGCGTTACTGGGCGGCACCTTCCACGCCGAACCCACCGAACTAGGCGGCTTCACAGTCCAGGCAAGCTTCCCACTACCACCGGAGGAGTAGCAGTGACATTGGCTCGCTCCGCTCGCGGGGCGAGCCGCTTTTATGCGGCGTCTTCCCTGCGCTCGCTGGGCGAGCTACGGGAAGACGCCGCAGCGGCGCGCCGGGTGCTCGTCCCCGGCTTCACGACTACAACTACAACTCGCGTTGGGCGCGCAGCTTTGCCAGTGCCTCGGCCAGGATCGCCTCGCCGTCCGCGTCCGAGCGGCGCTCCTTCACGTAGGCGAGGTGCGTCTTGTACGGCTCGTTGCGCGGTGGTGCGGGCGGAGCCTCCTGGTCGCGTCCGCCGGGCAGGCCGCAGCGCGGGCAGTCCCAGCTGTCTGGCACCTCGGCCTCCATCGCGAACGACGGCTTCGACTCGTGGCCGTTGGCGCACCAGTAGGAGACTCGGCGCCGTGGCGCGGACTCGCCGCGCTCGGACTCGCCCATCGGCCCGGCACCGACTCGCGTTCCGCGGATCGCGTTGCCACCCGACATAGATCCTCACACCCCCATCAGGGCAGACAGAAGCCGTGTCGGGCGACATCGCGCCCGACACGTGTGGCGGGTCATCCGACTTTGAGCTGCAACCCGACGCCGATGATGCAGATCAGCCAGAGTGCACCGACGAACAGGGTGAGGCGGTCGAGATTCTTCTCGGCCACGCTCGAACCGGACAGGCTGGACTGCATGCCGCCGCCGAACAGCGAGGACAGACCGCCGCCTCGACCCCGGTGCAGCAGGACCAGCAATATCAGCACCAGACTGGTGCCGACCAAACCGAGCTGAAGGGCTAGCTTCATGTCGTCCTCGCCGTAGAGCCGTCGACGTCACAGATTACCTGTTCGACCGGGTTGGCCGTAACACCGCCCCGCCATCGCGGGCGATGAACGGAGTGGAACCGGACGATTACGGTAGCGGACCACCGGCCGCCATCGCACAGAGTGTGGCGAAGTCGTCCGCGTCGAGGCTGGCCCCACCGACGAGCGCGCCGTCGATGTCGTCCTGGGCGACCAGCTCACCGATGTTGCCCGACTTCACCGAACCGCCGTAGAGCACCCGCACCGCGCCCGCGATCTCCGCACCGTACTTGTCGGCAAGCGCGGCGCGGATCGCGGCACACACCTCCTGGGCGTCCGCTGGCGTGGCGACCCGGCCGGTGCCGATCGCCCAGACCGGCTCGTAGGCCACCACGACATCCTTGACCTGATCGGCCTTGAGGCCCTTCAGGTCCGCGATGAGCTGCGTCGTGCAGTGGTCGACGTGGCCGCCCCGCTCGCGCACGTCCAGCTTCTCGCCGACGCACAGGATCGGTGTCATGCCGTGTTTGAGGACGGCCTTCACCTTGCGGTTGACCAGTTCGTCGTCCTCGTTGTGGTACTCGCGGCGCTCGGAGTGCCCGACCACCACGAAGGAACAGCCCAGCTTCGCGAGCATCGCGCCGGACACGTCACCGGTGTAGGCGCCGTTCTCGGCCGGCGACACGTCCTGCGCGCCGTGCTTGAGCAGCAGCCGGTCCCCGTCGATCAGGGTCTGCACGCTGCGGATGTGGGTGAACGGCGGCAGGACCGTCACCTCGACCTTCTCCAGGTACTTCGCCGGCAGGGCGAACGCGATCCGCTGCACGAGGCCGATCGCCTCTAGGTGCGTGAGGTTCATCTTCCAGTTGCCGGCGATGAGTGTCCGTCGAGCCACCGCTCAATCCTCCAGCACCGCGATACCGGGCAGTTCCTTGCCCTCCAGGAACTCCAGCGATGCACCGCCACCGGTGGAGATGTGCGAGAAGCCGTCCTCGGGCAGCCCGAGCGCCCGCACCGCCGCGGCCGAGTCGCCACCGCCGACCACACTGAACGCGTCCGAGTCGACGAGGGCCTGCGCGACCGCCCTCGTGCCACCGGCGAACGCGGGGAACTCGAACACTCCCATCGGGCCGTTCCAGAACACCGTGCGCGCGTCGGACAGCCTTGCGGCGAACAGTTCCCTGGTGCGCGGACCGATGTCGAGGCCCTGCCGCTCGGCCGGGATGGCGTCGGTCGCGACGATCTCGATCTCGGCGTCTTCGGCGAACTCCTTGGTGGACAACACATCCACCGGCAGCACCAGTTCCACGCCACGTTCGACGGCCTCGGCGAGGAAGCCGCGCACGCGGTCGAGTTGGTCGGCCTGCAACAGCGAGCCGCCGACCTCGTGGCCCTGTGCCTTGAGGAACGTGTAGGCCATGCCGCCGCCGATCAGCAGCCGGTCCACCTTGGTGAGCAGGTTGGCGATCACGCCGAGCTTGTCGGAGACCTTGGCGCCGCCGAGTACCACGACGTAGGGCCGGGCGGGCTCATCGACGAGCTTGCGGAGCACTTCCACCTCGGCAAGCACGAGATAGCCGGCATAGTGCGGCAGCACGGTGGCCACGTCGTAGACGGAGGCCTGCTTCCGGTGCACCACACCGAATCCGTCCGACACGAACGCACCGCCGTCGCCGACCAGGGCCGCGAGTTCGGCGGCCAGTTCGGCGCGCTCGGCCGTGTCCTTGCTGGTTTCGCGCGGGTCGAAGCGGATGTTCTCCAGCAGCGCCACCTGGCCGTCGGCCAACGCGCTGGTCACTTCGCGGGCCGACTCGCCCACCACGTCCTCGGCAAGCGCCACGTCGGCACCGAGCAGTTCGCCGAGCCGGGCGGCCACCGGGCGCAGCGAGAACCTGTCCTCCGGTGCGCCCTTGGGCCGACCGAGGTGCGCGGCGACGACCACCCGGGCGCCGGCCCCGGTGAGCGCCTTGATGGTCGGCACGGACGCGCGGACCCGGCCGTCGTCGGTGATGCGGTCGCCGTCGAGCGGAACGTTCAGGTCGGCGCGCAGCAGCACGCGCCGACCGGAGACGCCGTCGGCGATCAGGTCGTCGAGCGTCTTCATGTCGAGAGCCCTCACGCCAGCTTGTTGCCGACGAGGAGGGCCAGGTCCGCGAGGCGGTTGGAGTAGCCCCACTCGTTGTCGTACCAGCCGAAGACCTTGACCTGGTTGTCGATCACCTTGGTGATCGGCGAGTCGAAGACGCAGGACGCCGGGTCGTTCACGATGTCCGACGACACGATCGTGTCCACGCTGTAGCGCAGCAGGCCCTTCAACGGGCCGTCCGCGGCGGCCTTCATGGCGGCGTTGACCTCGTCGACACTGGTGTCGCGGGACACGTCGACGGTCAGGTCGGTGATCGAACCGGTCGGCACCGGCACTCGCAGCGAGTAGCCGTCCAGCTTGCCGTTCAACTCCGGCAGCACCAGGCCGATCGCCTTGGCCGCACCGGTGGACGTTGGTACCACGTTGATCGCGGCGGCGCGGGCCCTGCGCAGGTCCTTGTGCGGGCCGTCCTGCAGGTTCTGGTCCTGCGTGTAGGCGTGCACCGTGGTCATCAGGCCACGCTCGATGGTGAACGCCTCGTGCAGCACCTTCGCCATCGGGGCGAGGCAGTTGGTGGTGCAGGACGCGTTCGAGATGATCGTCTGCGAACCGTCGTATGCGTTGTCGTTCACGCCGAGCACGACGGTCAGGTCGTCGCCCTTGGCCGGGGCCGAGATGATGACCTTCTTGGCGCCGCCCTCGTCCACGTGCTTGCGGGCGTCCTTGGCGTTGGTGAAGAAACCGGTCGACTCGATCACGACGTCGACACCGAGGTCGGCCCACGGGAGCTTGCCAGGGTCGCGCTCCGCGAACGCCTTGATGGTCTTGCCGTCGACGTCGATGCCCTCGTCGGTGGCCCGCACGTCGGCCGGCAGGACACCCTGGATGCTGTCGTACTTGAGCAGGTGGGCCATCGTCGCCACGTCGCCGAGGTCGTTGAAGGCCACGACTTCGATGTCGTGGCCGCTGGCGCGGACAGCGCGCCAGAAGTTGCGGCCGATCCGACCGAAGCCGTTGACACCTACGCGAACCGTCACGATGCGTCTCCTCTTGAAAGTTCCCCGGACCCTTCGGCGGGGATGCGCCGGTCGTGGCCGGTGCGTATCGGCCGTGGGTTTGTCGGCGACGCTGCCGACGAGCGCACTGTAGCCCCTGGTGCACCCTCGGCTTCACCCTGGTCAGGGGTGTCGAGCGGGGCTTCTTTATCGAGTCAGTGAGCTAGCTCTCGTAGGTTACACTATCGTGTCGAATTGGTCTGGACCACCTTGCGGTCCGCACAGGACGGCTCGTCATGGGATCCGTCGGCGCATCGCATCGGGGGGTTGTGAACTGTTCAGGCTCCGTGTCGAAATATGTATGAACGTGCCAGTGTGGATGATTGTCCGGGTCTGTCGGTGGTCATCGCTACGGTCGGCAGTGATGACCATGGTGATACAGGCCTACCAGTTCGCGCTGGACCCGACATCGCTGCAGGAGACCCTGTTGCGGTCGCACTGCTGTGCGCAACGGTATGCCTACAACTGGGGTCTGGCGTTGATTAAGGCCAACCTGGACCAGCGCGAGGCCGAGCGCTC
>DATBCR010000660.1:0-2388 GCA_036270375.1 Pseudonocardiaceae bacterium
CAGGGGTTTTGAGCCGTTCGTACTGTCCACCGCGACCGTCGACGACGGTTTCGCCTTCGGTGGGCTGTGCACCGAACTCGGTGTGCCCTTTTCGGTCGCGCGGGGCGACGAGCTGACCGAGGCCGAGGTGCGGCAGGCCACCCGCATGCTGTCGGACGGCCGGTTCTGCCTGTGTGTCGCGGAGGGACTGCGGCCGGTGACGGCCTACGCGAATCAGCTACTCGGCGCGCGTGACGTGTCGCCCGAGGCGCTTGCGCACACACTGGACAAATACCGGATGCGGCGCACACTGATCGAACGCGGATTGTCCGGCATCAACACGTTCCGCCTTGGCGACCCCGAACTCCGGGCCAGGCTGGAAAGGGGCGAGCGGCACCTGGTGAAACCGAGGCGCGGCATCGGTTCCCTGTGCACCCGCGCGGTGACGTCCGCCGCCGAGGTGGCCGAGCAGGTCGCGGCCTTCGAACGCGGCACGACCGAACCGGACCCGCTGCGGGCTTACTTCGTGGACAACGAACTCATCGCGGAGACCTTCTTCGACGGCCGCGAACTGAGCCTCGAGATGATGCGTCAGGACGGCCGTACGGTGATCGCCGTCGAGCAGGAACGCACCGTCATGGAGTTCACCGGTCGGACAGTGCTGGAACGGGGATACGCGTCGCCCGCGATCACGATGTCCGCGACCGAGTTGGCCGCCGCCCGCGCGCTGACCGATCGGGTGCTCGACGAACTCGGCCTCGACACCGGTCCCTACCACGTGGAACTGCGGATCGGCCCGGCCGGCCACCCCGAGATCATCGAGATCAACCCGCGCGGCGGCGGCGGTTTCCTCGTCGAGAGTGTACGGTTGCAGTTCGACCGGTCGCTCGGTGACGACTGGATCAGCACGCTGCTGCGCGAATCGCTCCCGATGCCTGGTGCGCGGACATGCGGCACCTACTGTCAGAACCAGTGGCTGGCCGAGGAACGCCAGGTACTCGGCGTGCGCAAGGACGAAAGCCTGCCGGCGCCGGACGGCTACGCCGAGGCGTTCCAGATCGGCGTCCGCGGCCGGGCGGACCGGGAGGAGCCGGGTGTCCGGGCGATGTGGCGGACCGACCTCGCCGATCACGCGGCGACCGTGGCCGCCCTCGTCCCAACCGAGTACGCCTCGATCGTGTACGCGCGCGGACGATCCGGTGCGCCGCTGTTCATCGTGCTCGAACCGACCAACCACCTGTACCAGGTGATCGAGGCCGCCGCTCGCCGCGGTTACGACGTCGTCGTGTTCAACACGCTGCCGCTGCCGGCCACCGGACCGTATGAACGGTGCCGGGACGGCATCGCCGAGATCCACCGGATGTCGTCATGGCAGGACGTCGATTCGTGTCTTGCCAGGATACTGGCCGTGTGCGGCGACTCCCCGGTCGCCGGCACCTATGCCGGACAGGAGATCACCCTCGAAATCGACGCCCGGCTCCAGGAACACTTCGGACTGCCCGGCAAGGACGCGGCGACCGTGCGCGGCCTGCTGGACAAGGTCACCACGCGCCGCCGCCTCGCCCAGGCCGGCCTGACCAAGCTGCTGACCTTTACGGAGTCCGAAGTAGACGGTTGGACCCAGTGGCCGCTGCCCGGCGAGGCGTTGTACTTCAAGCCGGTGCGCGGCGCCGCAAGTGCCTTCGTCCGGCGATGCACGACGCTGGCGGAGGTGCGTGCCGCGATCGACATCTGGCGGTCGGCGGACAAGGCCGCCCTTCCGGTGCTCGGCGATCACCTGACCAGCCACGGCGGCGGATTCTTCCTCGAACAGGAGGCACGGGGCGAACTCCTGTCCGCGGAAGGCTATGTGTACGGCGACGAATACCACTTGATCGGGCTGCTGTCGCGAGCCGTGCTCGCCAAGGACCCCGCCGTCGAGATGGGCATCACGTACCCGTTCGACCACCCGCGCCGCGCCGAGATCGCGGACCTGATGTCCAGCGTGCACAAGGCACTCGGCGTCGGCTACGGACTGACCCACGTCGAACTCATGGTGCCGGCGGATGGTGATATCGAACTGGTCGAGTTGAACCTGCGCTTCGCGGGCGCGGATGCGCTCACGACCATGAACGTCGCGTACGGGTGCCGATTGGAGGACGAACTGGTCGCGCTCGCGGTCGGTGCGGCGCCCGACTTCGACCGGCCGACGCTCGGCTACGCGTGTATGCACGCGCTGCTCGCGCCGGTCGGTGCGACCCGCCTGGAATCGGTCGAGCTGCCGGTGCCGGACCTGCCGTTCGTCAAGCACCTCAAGGTGCCCGGCAGTGATCTGGTGTCCACCGATCAGCAGATCGACTGGGTGGCCGTGTTCGTGGTGTTCGGCGAGACCTATGCCGAGGCATTCGGTCAGGCCGAGGACATTCGGCG
>DATBCR010000661.1:0-8145 GCA_036270375.1 Pseudonocardiaceae bacterium
GACCTGTCCTGGCCATGGGCGGAAACCGAGGACGACGTCGGCAAGTGGGGCGTGGAAACCCCACACGAGCGGATCTTGATCTGCGGAGCGGGCGCCCGCCGAGGCGGAGCGGTCAGCGGCATCCCGGGCCACAACGCGGCAATGGCCGTGCTGGCGAGGACAATCAGAACCTGACCACCCGCGCGGTTCCCCGCAACGCCGAAGCGTTGCGGGGAACCGTTCCGGGCAACCCGGGGTAGTGGCCCGGGCAGGCGAACCAGATCAGATCAGGTGAACTCGGTCAGCGGGAACGCCCGAACCGGCCGTGGCGGCACAAGGAAGTTCTGCCGCCGCGTAGCCGTGATGAACCGCTCCAGCCCGTTGTCGTCCGGGTCGACCCCGAACTGGACCTGCAGGTCCTGGGCGGCCACATTAGCGCGCATCTGCCGGAAGAACTCCGCCGTCGGGACGAAGGCCGCGAACTCCAGCTTCGGCTGCACGCTGCCGGCCGCGACATTCGAACCACCGGGGAACGTCTGGAACGCCGGCACATCCAAACTGGACAGTCCGGGGCCGTCCATGCGGATGTGGACGGGGGTACCGTCGCCGGCACGAGAGGAACGCTGAAGCGCCTGCTCGTGCCCGATGCGGCCTAGACCGGTGTTCGTCTGGGTCTGCTGGGTGCCGGCGGGGGCGTTGGGATTGAACAGTCCACCGGCGTCCTGAGCGTCGAGGGACGCGTCGTTGGCGCCCTGGAACCTGTTGGTGACGAACGCCGGGCAGCCGCCGTTGGTGAACGCGTCGGCATTGACCGGGGCAGGCAGGCCGTTGGCCGTGCCGGTCTGGTTGGCACGGAACATGTACATGAGTCGTTCGGCGGCATCCTCGCCGTCGGGGTGGCGGGAGTCCTGCTGTGGTAACGAGAAGAACTGGAACAGATCCTCGATGTCATGGGACAGGTGGACAATGCTGCCCTGCCCGAAGTAGTCGCCCTGGGTCAGGTTGGTCAGCTGGGCGGAGCTGTTGCCGGCGAACGTACAAATCTGCGCCGGTCCACTGGAGTCGGTCTGCTGGTCGAGGAACCCCATCCACATCGGCGAGTCAGGGTTGATGCGTGCCGCGAACTCGAAGTTGTTGGAGTTGGCCAACTGCCGGGGCATGCCGCGCTGCACGAACTGGACCCTGGTGGTCTGGAAATTGATCAGGCCGTTCCACGCGGGCGAAGGGAGTGCGAATCCCTTGAGGCTGTTACTGCCCTTGAGCCACGCGAGCACGTCATTCAAATTGCTGACCGAGTCGGAACGCAGGTGGAACAGCAGGTGGTTCTGTTCGATCACGACGTTGACGTTGAAGCGGTCCTTGGTCTTGTTCGGCACCGGTGCCCCCGGCCCACCGACAAGCCCGCCGACCACATCCGTGGGCGACGGCACGGCTTCGGCAAGCGCGTTGGTCGTCCCATCCGGGTTCCGACCACTGCGCAACTGCGGCATGAACCGCTGCACCAGCGCCCCGTTGATCCCACCGGGCAACATGTTGAAGTACGGCACACCGTAGGAGATGAACGTGAACACGCCACTCGGACTGAAGTCGTAGAGCTGCTCGATCGAGTTCAACGCGTCGTTCATCACCCGGCGGTCGTCCTGGGTGGGGATACGCGTGAGCCGGCCTGGCACGAAGTAGCTGAACACCGGGCCGAACTGGGCGGGCACATTGCCGGCACCGTCATTGAGCGTGACCGGCGGCGCGATGAAGCCGCCGATATCGAACTGGATGATCGGAAACGGGCCTGCGTTGGTGTTGCCGGCCGCCGCGGCGCGCAGGGGTGTGAAGGCGGTCTGCTCGATCAGGGCCAACTGAGTCGCGACCGCGGCACCGAAGCCCGCCTTGAGCGCGTTCCGGCGACTGAGCCGCAATCCCTTGAAGTCATTCAATGGCATTTGGAGGTACCTCTCACGGGGCGTGGTGAGCAGGGGTCTAGACCTGTGACGTGCGCTGATGCGGCACAGGTGACAACTGTGCTGGCTCGGGGCAATAGCCGGTATCTGGACCGGTTCCAGTAAAGTCCTTGATCTACAGAACGCAACGGACAAGAAGCCATTAGGTCCCTACCCGCCAGTTCGCAATGGTCCAAACCAAAGATCGGCAGGTCGAACGCGTGTCGAGCGGGTGCCGCGTCGGTCGACAGTGGCCACCCTTAGCCTGAACAGACGTGATATGTCCCGAATTCGACCAGGTCGGAGCACCCGTGGTGGAGTACAGGCAAGTCCGTTACCAGTTGCCATCCGGCGCCACCGAACTACTTCTGGTGCGGCACGGCGAGTCCGAACCGGCCCGTCCGGACGAGCCGTTTCCGCTGGTGGACGGCCATGGTGACCCGGCTCTGGCAGAACAGGGCAGGATCCAGGCCGGCAAGGTGGCGGACCGGTTGGCCAACGAGCGCGTCGACGCCATCTTTGTCACCCCGCTACGCCGCACGGCCCAGACCGCGGCACCGCTGGCCGCCCGGCTCGGCATCACACCCGAAGTGTCCGCCGGGCTGCGCGAGGTCTACCTCGGCGAGTGGGAGGGCGGGCTGTTCCGGCAGCGGGTCGCCGAGAACCATCCGATCGCGATACGGATGCGGGCACTGCAACGGTGGGACGTCATCCCGGGCGGCGAACCGACCGAGAAACTGAGCGTCCGAATACGCCACGACATCGAACAAATCGCGGCGGCACACCCGGACCAGCGGGTCGCGATATTCACCCACGGCGGCGTGATCAGCCAGATCATCGCGGACGCCACCGGCAGCGGCTCGTTCGCGTTCGCCGGTGCGGACAACGGGTCGATCTCCACCGTCGTCGTCACCGAGCACGGCTGGGTCGTCCGCGGCTTCAACGACGTCAGCCACCTCGGCCGGGCCGAAAGTGATTGAACAAGAAATGATTGAATAGGAAATCAGGAAACGAGGCGCTCCAACACGGTCCGGAACGTGTCCCGGTCCACCGTGGCCGGTTCGGCGGCCAGCCACTCCCCGATCTCCCGCACGAACCGCTCCGGACTCATCGGCGGCGCCGGCACCTCGGGCGGCTCACCGGTGGTCACCTCACCGGCCCGGCTCGGATACACCAGCAGCGCGCCGCGCACCTCGACGTCCGGCAGCAGCTCCCGATACACCGAAACCCCGTCCGGCAACCGAATCGCGCCACCCCGGAACGGATGACCGTTGCGCCACACCACACCCGCCTCGTCCGCGGTGTAGTGCCCAGGCAGCCACATCTTCGACTCGATCAACACCAGCCGGTGCCCCCGCAACACCGCGTGGTCCACGTCCGCGAACACCGAGTCCGGCCACGCGAGACCGTGAAAGATTCGGGTGCCCGGCAGCGGCGCGATGTACTCGGTGAGCAGTCGCGCGGTGAGCCGCTCGGCCAGTTGGTCCCGCTCGGTCCCCGGCCGCCCGAACACCACCCGCCCACCGGACTCCGCGACGAACGCCCGATCCGCCAGTCGGGCGAGCAGATACCGCCGCGCCAACCGGAAAGCCAGCACCGCGCCCCCGGCAACCAACAGCCAAGCCACCACCAGAACGGCCACGGATGTAACCGGCAGGAAAACCACCAGCAACACGAGAACGAGCCAAGCGCCGACTGTTGACAGAACTAGTTCCGACGACGGCCCGATCGTCGGCAGATACCGCACCCGCTGCCCCGCGTCCACGGCCGGCCACCACGCCACCGTGTCCAGGTCCAGCCGCAGCGGCGGCGGCACGAACTCCTTGTCCTCACCGAAGTCCCGCAGCCGGCCGGTCTGCCCGGTCCGCCGCGCCGGGGGCGTCCTGGCAGGTCTGGCACCTGCCCTGCGCGCCGGGCGCGGTGCCGGCACGGCCTGACCCGCCCGGTCGTACTCGGCCCGCCGGGCCGGGTCGCTGAGCGTCTCGTATGCCTGTTGGAGCAAATGAAACGTGCCCGCAGTGCCCCCGGCATCGGGGTGCATTACCTTGGCGAGCGACCGGTAGGCCGACTTGACGTCGGCCGTGGACGCACCTCGGCCTATGCCGAGCAATTCGTAGTAGTCGACCCCACGCACGCCGCCGCCCATCTCCCACGCCTGCGCGCACACGATATGGGGTAGGCGGTTGCCGGGCCACGGGGCATCCGGCGAAGATCGACTTGTCGCAATGGTATGCCCGCCCGCCCACCACGGCCACACGCTGCGAGGAGACAAAGCTTTGCCCATGTCAACCCGCCAGAAGGGTCTTGTCCCGCCGGACGGACGAATGGTCGGCCCGGCGCACGCCCGAGTTCGCGAACGCCTCCCTCTCACCCGTTGGGTTGACCCGGCTGGCCGTCATCGGAAGGGCCCGAATGCCACGAGCAAACGCTTACCGCAGGGGCCGTCCGGTTCGTGTTCGCAATCCGGACCGTTCCTCTGTGAACTAAATGGGCCGGTTGGTCTACACCGTGCCATTCGACAGGCTAGTTACCCTGGGGCCTCCATCACTACGGGGCTCTGCAGGCGGCCACACCATGGCTGAACATAACGAGGTGGCCAACCAGGCCACCACCCGAATTGTGCTGCAACACCATGACCGGCTCGTGAGGGACGCGCTGGCGCACTGGCTGGTAGCACTGCCGGGCTGCGTGCTGGCCGGGTCCACAGGGAGCCGGCCCGGTTTGGTGCGCCTGTGCACGCTGAGCCGGCCGGACATCGTGCTGCTCGACGTGAGCACGGCCGCGCAGGACACGATGGCGACGGTGGCCGGGCTGACCGCGGTCGGCACGTCCGGTATCCGCGCTGGTACGGCGTCCAGGAGCGCGATCGGCGCTGGCCGCAGCGGTCCACCGTGCCTGATCGGGCTGCACGGCTCGCTCGACGTCGGCGCGGTGGCGCGGCTGCACCGGGCGGGCGTGCGACGGCTGGTCAGCTACCGGTCCGGCCTTGCCGGGCTGCGCGCCGCGCTGAGCGACGCGGGGCCCGCGTTGCAGCGCTCGTCCAGCACCACCGCCGGCCTGACCGGCCGGGAACAGGAGGTACTCGCCCTGATCTGCGCCGGCCGGTCCGCGGCACAGATCGCTGTCACGTTGGAGATCAGCCCACACACCGTCGTCAATCACACCAGGCACATCTTCGCCAAGCTGGACGTGCGCAGCCGCACCCAGGCGGCGGCCGAGGTGGCCCGGCTGGGACTGCTCGGCGACGTGGCGATCTTGCCGTCCGGCTCGGAGGGATGGCAGGGTCCGGCAACCGCGCAGCACGACGACGTGAAGCGGATCGTGGCGTCGGCGGTGGCGCGTGGCGCGGACGCCGTGCTCACCGGTGAAGGCCTGGTGGAGCAGTTGCCCGCGGTGTTGGCCATGGTGCGCGCGGGATATCTCGTCGCGCCCGCCGGACCGGTGCGGGCACTGTTGGCGGCCGCGTACCCTCGGCACGCCCCGCTCGAACTGACCCGCAGGGAACTGGACATCCTTGGCTCGATCCGGCAGGGCCACTCGGTCCGGCAGACCGCCCAGGCCCTTGGTATCGCGGTGAAAACCGTGCAGAGCGTGCAACGACAGCTGTTCCTGCGGCTCGGCGCGCGCAACCGCACCGAGGCGCTCGCACTGGCTGACGGGCTTGGGCTTGTTGACAGTTGACCATGGTTGAGTAGCCCTAGGGGTAGTACGTCCACCTAGGGGTTTCATGTCCTATGCCCTTCATCACCACGGGAAATAACGTGCAGATCACCCCGGTCTCCCCGTGACCGGGATCACACCCCGTGAGTGGAGGTAATCCGGCGATGACAAACGTCGACGGAAGATCGGTGCCCGGTGGAGGTTTCAGCCGCCGGACCGCACTGAAAACGGCCGGCCTGGCCAGTGCGCTGGCAACACTGGAAATGGTCGGCAGGGGCACGAAGGTTCCGGTACGGCTGGCGAACGGCACGGTGAACGCCAACGTCGCACTACCGGACATCCAGTTCGACATCGGCAACTTCATCCCCCCGGCACAGACCGAGGAGAACGGTGTCGTGGTCCGGTTCGGGCCGATCAACACGACATTCCTCACCGCCAAGCTGACCAGGAATCCGACCACGCAGGATCAGCAGTCACTGAGCTCGGCGATGAACGCACTGGAATTCAACTACCCGTTCTCGGCCGGCGGCATCTTCACGTTCATCTCCTACGGGATCCCGTACTTCAACCGTCTGCCCGGCGGCCTGAAGGGTTCCCTGGTTTCCAACCACATGCCACGACTGACCAGCAACAACGCCCGGTTCGCGTTGGAGGAGGCGGTGCCGAGCCCGACCGACGTTTCGCCGAGCAACCCGACCATCGTCAAGCAGCGGTACAACGTGCCGGTGGCGATCGAGAACAACGACGTTCTGATCACCATCCGCGGCGACGACTCGAGCTATGTCGCCGACGTGGTGAACTGGTTCGGCGGCTCCAACACGCTGGCCGCCCGTCCGGTCCCGTCACCGACACCCGGCCTGTTCCACTTCACAAGCAGCCGGGCGATGTTCCAGGCGATGGGCCTGCCACGGTATGTCGCCGGCGCCAACGGCTTGCCGTTCGCGCCGTTCATCCATCCGATGTCCCCGATGTGGATGGGTTTCGCCGACCAGCAGGTGCACGGCAGCGGCCCGGCGCCGATCACCACGTTCCTCGGGAACGCGTCGGCGAAGGTGACCAACGCCCACGCGGGCGACTACTTCGACAACGGCTCGATCCAGCACCTCTCGCACGACATCCTCGACATGTTCCAGTTCTTCGACCTGGACGCGAACGGGAACCCGGGCAGCGACGGGACATTCCTCGAACGCGTGCAGTACATGTTCCGGTCGACGCCGCCGCCGTCCTTCGGCAACGCCGACCAGTTCTACAACGGTGGCGGGCCGTGCTTCCTGGAGACGGTGTTCCAGGGCACCAACGACGCCATCAACAGCGCGATGGGCATCGGCACCGGCACCGACCCGGCGACCGGCCTGCCGCAGCACAGGATCGGCCACCTGTCCGGGCTGCAGCGCTCGTCGCGGGCCGCGGACGGCACGCCGATGCACATTCGGATGGACGGTGCCGGCTTCGACAACCTGGACGTGCCGGACGGCAGCAACCAGCCGAAGCTCGAGTTCACGGTGTTCGTGCCGAGCGCGGACTTCTTCGCCACGATGCGCAGCAACGCCGGGTGCCAGGACCTGGTGTCCCAGTTCAACATCGCCAATACCGACAACGGCCTTGAGCGGTTCATCACGGCCACCCGGCGGCAGAACTTCCTGATCCCACCGCGCCGCCACCGCGCGTTCCCGTTGCTCGAACTCGCATAGCCGCACGTCGCTTCGATTCCGGTCCCGCTGTGTCAACAGTTAGCCGAGTGGTCTAGTCCATAACTACTGGTCTACTCCATACTGGCGACAACCGACACAGTGGCAACCGGCAACGAAGGACGGAGTTCGATGCGGGTACGCACAGCAGGACCGCAAGGCAGTACAGGCAAAGGCAAGTTATCCACCCCTGCCCGGCTGGCCGGGCTCGCCGCGATCAGCACGCTGCTCGCGCTGGGCCTGGCCAGCACGGCTGCCACGGCATTCTCGGCCACCACCACTCCCCTGCCCACCGCGGCGTATGCCAAGACCTCGGACTGGGGAACGGGTTTCGCCGCCGGTTACACCATCACGAACGCGATGTCCGTGCCGCTGAACACGTGGGCCGTGAGCTTCACGCTGCCGGCGACCGAGAAGGTCACCAGCCTGTGGAATGCCGGATTCACCACCAACGGCAATACCTACACCGCGACCAACCTTTCCTGGAACGCGCCGCTGGCGCCGGGAGCGTCCACGACATTCGCGTTCAACGCCAGCAACAGCGCTAATTATTCGGATCCGACGGTCTGCACGTTGAACGGCAATCCGTGCGACGGCAGTGGTGATTCCATCGCGCCTTCGACACCGACCGGGCTCACGGTGTTGAGCACCACGTCGAACAGTGTGTCGATGAACTGGACGGCGTCGACGGACAACCTCGTTGTGGCCGGCTACAACATCTTCCAGGGTGGGACGAAGGTTGCGAGCACGCCCGGCACGGTCGCCACGGTGAACGGGTTGGCGGCTGCCAGCACGTTCACGTTCAGTGTGCAGGCGGTGGACGAGGCCGGGAACGTGTCGGGTCAAAGCAACGTGGTGACGGCGACGACGAAGGCGAATACCGG
>DATBCR010000662.1:0-12028 GCA_036270375.1 Pseudonocardiaceae bacterium
CGCGGACCGCGACCCTGGTGCTGTCCTGGCGCGTAGCCACGCTCGTCGGTGAGCACCCTGGTGTGCATGTGCTGGCGCGGATTCACTGGCGGCCGATGCGGTTCGTAACCACCACGACCGCCGCCCTGCCACGGCTGCCCCATGTCCAGCACCTTTCCCAATCATGATCGCCGTCACACGCCCGGTTTCCAGTCCTCTACTACTCCGGACGTACCAGTGCCATACCCGGTTGCCTGGCCGCTCACACCAACTTGGCCTGACTTGCCGCCGGTGGAACTTTCACCACCCATCTGTCCTCTGTGGACGGCGAATACCGTCGCCTTTCCGGAATTGGCGGGAGACGACGGTTGACGGACCGTGATGTGCGTCCTAGTTTGCACGGTTGTCCACCGAACCTTTTCGGAGGAGAGATCCGTATGTCCGAGTCGCCGAAACTATCGGGACGGGTGCCAAGAAGGAGTTTCCTCGCCGGAATGGGTGCCGCGGTGGCCGCCCCCGTGGGTTTCGCCATCGCCGACGCGAGCCCAGCGGCCGCCGCGACGCCGGCCGGCCCGTCGCCGTTCCCGCCGATGCCGACCGCGAGCACGACGACCACAGAAGACCGGGAACAGATGCTGTGGCAGCTGCGGATCACCCGGCCAACCCTGCCGCTGCGAGCGCAGGACCCCAATCGGCCGCCCAACGTCACCCCGACGGACCCGACCAACCTCGAAGGCAACTGGACGGACCCGTTGGGGCACTTCGTCACCAGGGGCGACTTCGGGCAGTGGATCACCTACGACGACAGCGCGGGCCTCGCCGGTGGCGCGGTGTCCCCATTCGGCGACTTCGGTCCGACCGCACACCCTCGCTATCCGGACATCCCGCTGCTGACCATGAACGACGGCACACCGGTCCGCACGCCGGCGGACTGGTGGACGCGGCGCCGCCTGGAAATCCTCGAAGACGTGCGGAACAGCCTTTACGGTCACATCCCGCATCCCAGCCGGTGGCCGGCCATCACGTGGTCGGTCGGCCCGGCCACGACCGGCACCGCGAACGGGGTCGACTTCCAGGAGCGGGTCGTCACCGGCGCACTGGACATCTCCGGTTACCCGCAGATCAGGAACGTGCCCCAGGTGCAGGGCACGCTGCGCACCCCGCTTGGCAAGGCGGGCCAACCGGTTCCGGTCATCATCGTGTTCGGCGGCAACAACAGCGAGTGGCAGTTCACATCGCCGTACGGCTACGGGGTGTGCTCGTTCAACTGGTCGCTGCTGCAACCGGACAGCGGCGGGGCGAACATGTCCAGCTATCTCATCGGGCTGATCAACAAGGGACAGTGGCGCGGGCCGCTGGACTGGGGTGCCCTCGCCGCCTGGAGTTGGGGCATCAGCAGGCTGATCGACTACTTCGAGACCGATCCGAATGTCGACGCGACCCGAATCGGGCTCCAGGGGCATTCCCGCTTCGGGAAGGCAACTCTGGTCGCCGCGGCCTACGACGAGCGGATCGGGTCGGCGTTCCCCAGCGCCGCAGGCGCGCTCGGCACGTCCTGGGCGCGGATGACCTGGGGCGAGGACCTGGAACTCGTCTGCGGCGCGGACACCGAATACCACTGGGTCGCCGGAAACATCAATCGCTTCGCGGGTGAACTGCGCCCGGGGCAGTACTGGCCGAGGAAGGTCTGGGACCTGCGGGTCGACGCGCATTCGGTGATGGCACTGGTAGCACCGCGTGTCGTCATGACCGCGGGCGGGACCGACACCCCGCCGGGATTCGGCGACGCGTGGACGAGTCCGCGCGGCATGTACCTGGCCGGCGCGCTGTCGTCGCCGGTGTGGAACCACCTCGGCTGGCCGGGGCAGATCATTCCCGACGGGACCGTGTTCACGTCCGGGCCGGGCGAGGCCATCGGTGGCACGCCGCCGATCGACGTCGCGTTCATCGACGGCACGGTCGGCTGGCGACGGCATCACCAGGGCCATACCCCGATCCCGGACTGGCCGGACTTCATGCGGTTGACAGCGCGGCATTTCGACGACAACCGACCCGTCGTGACGCCGTCGCAACACTTCACGTCCGACGGTGGTTTCGGCGACGTTGTGGGCACGGTGCGCGCGACCGACGCGGACGGCGATCCGCTCGGCAACTGGCAGATCGTCGGTGGCAGCGGGGTGGGCACGTTCACGATCGACCCGGACACCGGCCAGATCAGGACAATGCGCCGCGACCGGGACGAATCGGGACGCCGGACCACCCACACGCTGTCCGTCGTCGTGGACGACCGCAAGCTGACCAGCAGGCCGGAGGTCGTCACGATCGACGTCCGCCATCGGTGACTGATCCGGCCGCAGTGGCCTGACCTGCGACCCCGGGTCTGTCGTGCCACACTCGCCCAGCGACGACGGGCGGGTGATGCGGTGGACCGGACGAACGGACCCGGCGCGCCTGGCGTGCGGCGACATCTCCGGGTGCCGCTGCTCACCGGCCTGCTGCCGATCGAGCGATCCCGACTGGGGCCGGAGGTCCTTGCCGGTGTCACGCTGGCCGCGATAGCCATCCCCGAGGTGCTCGGCTACGCGCGGATCGCCGGGATGCCAGCGGTCACCGGCCTGTACACCATGCTTTTCCCGCTTGTCGTGTTCGTGGTGTTCGGTTCCTCGCGCCATCTCGTGGTCGGCGCGGATTCGGCGACCGCGGCCATTCTCGCGGCCGGGCTGGCCGGGTCGGCGGCCGCGGGGTCGGCACACTATGTCCGGCTGGCCGGGACCGCTGCGCTGCTGGCCGGTGCCGTGCTGTTGCTCGCCCGGCTGGTCCGGCTCGGTTTTCTGGCGAACTTCCTGTCGCGGACCGTGTTGGTGGGTTTCCTGACCGGGGTGGGCATCCAGGTCGCCATCGGCCAGTTGCCGGAGATGCTCGGCCTGTCCGTCGCCGGCCATGACGTGGTCGCCAAGCTGGTCGAGCTGGCGCGGGCATTGCGGCACGTACGGGCGCGGGTGGTGCTGATCTCGGTCGCCGTGATCGTGGTGGTCGTCGGTATCCGGCTGCTGACCCGCAAGGTGCCCGGCGCGCTGATCGCGGTCGTCGGCGCCATCGTGGTCAGCCGTACCGTCGGTGTGCCCGGGGTGGGTGTGCTCGGCCCGGTCTCGCACGGTGTCCCGCACCTGTCGGCGCCATCGTTCGCCGTGCACGACCTGAGCACGCTGCTGCCGCCCGCGGTGTCCATGTTCGTGGTGATCCTGGCGCAGAGTTCGGCGACCGCACGCGCCTACGCGGCCCGCTACGAGGAAACCGTCGACGAGAACGCCGACCTGGTCGGGCTCGGCGCCGCCAACATCGCCGCCGCGTTCACCGGCACCTTCGTGGTCAACGGCAGTCCGACCAAGACCCAGATCGTCGACAGCGCGGGCGGCCGAAGCCAACTGGCGTCGTTGGGCGCGGGTGTCGTGGTGGTGCTCGCGCTGGTCTTCCTGACCGGGCCGCTGGCCGCACTGCCGCTGGCGGCCCTGGCGGCCGTGGTGTTCCTGATCGGTGTGGACCTGGTCGACATCGCCGGGATGCGCCGCATCTACCAGGTCCGGCGCCCGGAGTTCGTGGTCGCCGTGCTCACCGCGGCCGCTGTGGTGTTCATCGGCGTCGAGCAGGGTGTCGTGGTGGCGATCGTGGCGTCGGTGGTGGATCACCTGCGGCACAGCTACGCACCGCGCAGCAGCCTGCTGGTGAAGTCGCCGGCCGGGCACTGGCAGTCCGAGCCGGTCACGCCGGGCGGTCGCACGACGGACGGGCTGGTGGTCTACCGGTTCGGCAGCAGCCTCTACTTCGCCAACGCGGCCAGGCTCGCGTCGGACATCATGTGCCTGGTTGCGCGGGGCGACCCGCCGACGTGGTTCTGCCTTGACGGTGCGGCCATCGGCGACGTCGACTACACGGCGGCGGCCGTGCTGACCACGGTGCACCAACGGCTCAAGGCACGCGGCACCCGCCTTGTGCTGTCCAGCATCGTCCCGCCCGTCCGCGCGCAGCTCGATCGGTACGGCCTCACCACCGCCCTCGGCCCGGACGTGTGGTTCGAGACGGCCGGCCACGCACTGGACGCATTCCAGCAATCAACCGGCAGAGGTGACGAATCATGAGCAAAGTGCTGTGGAAATCCGAGCCGGACGAGCACGACTACCCGGCCGCCGCGTCCTATCTGTCGTTGATCGCGACCACCGAGCGGGTCGATGATCTGGTGGTACGACTGAAGAACGGCGACGTCGACCACTACAAGGCCAAGGATGTGCTGCGCGCGGCGGGATTGCCGTTGCTGCCGAAGGAGAACCCGCACGTGGCAGCGGATTTGAAGAAGATCGAGAGCGGCAAGGCCCTGTCCCCCGTCCTGCTCGTGCGTGGCGACCTCTTTTACGGCGTCGCCCTACAGATCGCGGACGGCTACCACCGTGTCTGCGCCAGCTATCACGTCGACGAGAACACCGACATCCCCTGCCGAATAGTGGGCCGAGCCTGACGAGTCCCGGTCGTCCACCGTGGACGTTCGGTTCAGGCGAGGCCGCCCCACGACCACCGTGGGATGCGCAGTCCGTCTGGGACGTCATCAGCGGACTTGGGGTATCGCGCCATCGTGGTCGTGGTGGCCCATACGAAATAGTCGTGCAGCACCTGTCGGAGTCGGTCGTCGTCGGCAAGGCCGACATCCGCCAGCGCCTGATCGAAGCAGGTGATCGCCCTACGGTCCATCTCGTCGTGCGAGCCGTTGCCGCTGTGTAGGCGTACCACCGAGGTCTCGTCGCCGTAGGACTCCGAATAGGTCGTCGGGCCACCGAGCGCCTGCGCCCAGTACGCGGCGAGCCGTGCGGTGTGCTCGGCATGGAACCCGTGGCTGAAGGCGTGGCTGACCACCTCGTCGGCCAGGACCCTCGCGTGCCATGCGTCGGCGAGCCGCAGTAGACCGTCGCTGCCGCCCGCGGCCTCGTACACCGTCTGCATGCGCCAAGGATGGCACGCCCGTTACGGTGGTCGCGTGCCTGTCACGATTGTCGACTACGACTCTGCTTGGCCGGTTCGGTTCGCCGAGCAGCGTGCCGCGATCCTCGCCGCGGACAACAGCTGGGTGGTGCACATCGACCATATCGGCAGCACGGCCGTGCCCGGACTGGCCGCGAAGCCGATCATCGACATCGCCGTCGCGGTCAAGGATGTCGACACCGACGGCGCCGCGCTGTCCGATGCCGTCCGGTCACTCGGCTACGAGCCGTTCGACGCCGGCATGCCGGGACGGCTCATGCTCACCAGGGACGAACACGGTGTGCGCACCCACCATCTGCACATCATGCCGCTGGCCCGCTGGGATCTCATGAAGGAACGCCTGATGCGGGACTGGTTGCTGACCCACCCGGTCGACCGCGACCGCTACGCCGCCCTGAAACGCGACATCGCCACCACCGGCGCCGACGGCCTCGCCTACACCCGCGCGAAGACCGCGTTCGTCCAGGAGATCGTGGACGCCGCCCGTGCGGCACGTGGGCTGGCCAGCGAGAACGTGTGGGAGGAATAGCTCCGACCCCGGTGTTCACTGTTAACGTGACTATTCCCTTACGCGTATACGGCATCCGTTCGAACGTATCGTTGCCGAATTCGCCGCTTTAGCATGCCTAGCGGTTGCTACCCGCAACAGCATCCGAGCGGAGGAAGAACTCCATGATTCGACAACGCTCACGCACAGCAAGTTTCGCAGTCGTACTCATGTCGGCCGTGGCGATGACGATGATCGGCCAGTCCGTGGTGGCGGCGACCCCGCTGTCACAGCGGACCGGTTCGGCGTCCCGACCGGCGCCGATCGATCCGTCCGGCGCCGCATCGCGTCACGCGACCGTACGGGCGTTACCAAGGCACACCGTGCCCAATCCGCTGCTGAAGGAGCAGTTCGCCCAGGGCAACGACGACAACGGCAACGACCCGGCCGTGTCCGCCCTGTGTCAGAGCTTCCTCGGTCACCCGACACCGTACGGTGCGATCGCCCCGAACGTGGACACCATCAACGGCGACTCCGTCGCCCCCGTCGGCAGCCAGCAGGGTTGCAGCACCCCGCAGAACGAGACCACGGTCGCCGTCAACCCCGAGAACCCGCGCAACATCGTGGCGGGCTCGAACGACTATCGGATCTTCAACGCGAGGGAGAACCGCAACGACGCGTCCGGCTGGGCCTACACGTCGTTCGACGGCGGGCACACCTGGAAGGACGTCCAGCTGCCGAGGCTGAACTTCCAGACCGGTGCTGCGGCACCACTGTCCTTTATGGACTCTGCGGGTGACCCGGCGGTCTCGTTCGGACCGCTCAACACGGTGTACTACGCGACGCTGGTGTTCAGCCGTGCCGCTGTGCCCTCGCCCAATCAGCAGGCAAGCGGCATCGCCGTCTCCGTTTCGCACGACGGCGGCCTGACCTGGGGCAGCCCGGCCATCGTGCGACTGGACGGCGTCAACGCCGACGGCACACCCACCCCAACGCTGTTCTTCAACGACAAGGAGTGGATCGCCGCCGACCCGCGATCGGGCACGGTGTACGTGACGTGGACCCAGTTCACCAACGACGCGAACGGCAACAACGTCGAGTCACCGATCGAGGAGTCCGTGTCGAGGAACTTCGGCCGGACGTGGACGACCGAGCGCCGGATCTCGCCGTCCCTGACCGGTTTCACCGGCGGCATCACGCCGTTCGCGTCCGGATCGAACCCGCAGGTAGCCAATGACGGCACCCTGTTCGTCGCCTACGAAACGTCGATCTGCGCGACAGCGGCATGCGACGCACCGGCCGACCACGACGGCGTCGTCATGGCGACCTCCCGTGACGGCGGCCGGACGTTCCACAACACCGAGATAGCGCTGGACTTCGACTTCCCGACCAACCAGGACGCCGGCAACAGCTCCCTGACCGGCGAGAACTTCAGACTGAACAGCTTCCCCCAACTGGCATACGACCGATTGACCAACCGACTCTGGGTGACATGGGCCGACGACACCAACGGCCAGTACACAAACGGACATTCCACACGCACCAACGGCGACGTCTTCCTCACCCAGTCCGGCGACGGACAACACTGGTCCACACCGGCAAGGATCGGCACCAGTTCCGACGAGGTCTTCCCCGCGGTGGCCGCATTGGCCGGCCGTGTCGCCGTATCGTTCTACACACGGCACTTCGACCCGTCCGGCATCGGCCTCGATTTCGCCTACGTCGCGGGCCAGGGATCGGAAGCCGCCGAGTCGCCGATCCGACGCATCACAACGCAGACGTCCAACCCGCAGGTCCAGTTCGTGGCCATCGGCCAGGTAACCGGAAACGTCCTGCAAGGCGTCTTCATCGGCGACTACACCGCAATCGCGATCGGAGCGGACCTGCGCATTCATCCCGTCTGGACGGATTTCCGCGGCAGCCCAGGAACCACACTCCCCAACCAGGACGTGAACACACAATCCATCTCGGTCTTGTTCTGACCGTCGACACTCATGTGGGTGGGCGGAGCGATCCGCCCACCCCACGGTCTGATCATGATTGGAGACCGTGCTTTTCGGCCACTTGGTGCAGCGCTGCGTCGTCAAGGCCGTAAGTGGTGACCACGACCATGAACTGGTCCCTGGCCTGGTTGTAGCCGGTGACAAGCAGGCCGTCACCCCATTCCGGTACGACGACGCCGACCTGGTTGTCGGAACGGAAGAACGTCTCGCCGTCGATCGACACCGGCGCCTTGCCCTGGCCCGAGGAGAACAGCGTGCGGCGCGGCTGGCCGGGGTGACGTTCCAGCGCGAATTTCAACTGGTGCAGGAAGGTGATCCAGCCCTCGGTGATCTCGTCGTAGTACTCGTCCCATTCGGGGCGCGCACCCTTCGCGGCGCGGGTCAGCGTGATCCTCGTGCCGGTGTCGTCGGGCGTCAGCTCGAAGCTGTCACCACCCTCCTTCAATGTGAGGGTGCGGCCGTTCTCCTCGGCCTCCGAGAAGTAGATCAGGTCGATCTCCTGGTCGAGGCCGTCGGTCTCCCAGCCGTGCCAGTGCCGGATCTTCTCCTTGTCCCGCAGGGCGTCCCACACCTCGTCGACGGGTGCGGCCACGGTGACCTCGATGCGTGGCGTCTCGTTCACTTCGCTGCTCCCGGATGACCGAGGGCGACCAGCCGGTACGGCCGCCCGTTCTCGTTGTCGTACTTGGCCACGACCTGGCGGACCACCCGCACCTCGGCTTCGAGTGTGAACGTGAGGAGCCGCTTGCCCTTCTCGTCACGATAGCCGTTCGACCCGTGGTAGCTTCGGTAGCGCATCGGCCAAATATTTCTTTGGTCGAGGTCGCTCGACATGGTGAAGTGTGGTGTGCTGCGCCCTCGTTTTCATAAAAGAAAGGCGTTGGCGATGTCCGCTGCTGGCCTGCGCGCTGGCCGCCGACAACGCCGCCTCACTGGCGGCGCGTGCGCGCCTCGTCCCGAACACCCAGGACGCCAGCCGATAGGTCACCGCCAGTCGGGACCACACCGACGATCCTCAGACCGCCCCGGACGGTAGCCGGACGGTGCGGATGCCCGTTCGGTATACAGGCGACTCTGAAGGCAGCTCAAAGAAACGCTGCCAGCGGCGCCGCCGGCTTCCGATAGGGTCGCGGCTCCACCACCCACCGGCCTGATCGACTCGGCGGCACACTCCTCGAATGCCGTCACGCTGCTGACTAGAGCAGATGTAGTTTCAGCAACTACCAGGTCCATATGCGACTCCCAGGGTGTGGCAAAGGGCCTGTCGGCCAAAGGATTCGGCGCACTCGGCGGACGGGCTCGCGACCCTCGGGCGAACAGCGCACCGCATTGCGCCGCCGGGGTGGCGTTGCGCTGTTCAACAGGGGAACGCATCCGACCGGCTGCACGCACATTCGCCCGGCTGGCCGGCCGATGACGGCGCTTGTCGCCATATTGCCATCAAGTCATGAAATTGTAGACAGTACCGATCTGCAACTGTTCGCACACGATGTGGAGCACGGCCCGGTCGTACAATTGCGGACGTCGAACCGGGTTCCATGTGGGGCCATTCAGGTGAATTATCGCGCAACGGGGCGGTCGAAAGTAACGAGCTCCACTCACCGCGACGACTAGCCTGTACCAGGTCGATGTCTGAATTCACTCGGGTCGCCCGCGGCGCCCGGCAGCTGGGACGCGGGCGAGTACGCGGACGGGGAGGGGACCGTGGGCCCGCAGCTGACGATGCCGCAGGACAGACCCACCCTCGGCGCCGACGAAACAATTCCCGGCGCCGCGGCGCCACGCGATTCGGCGCCGGGTTGGCAACCAGTGCCGGTCTCGGACGAGACGTTGTTGTTGGTGCGCGAGGAAGAACGTCGCCGTCTGCTGTTCGAACTGCACGACCGCGTCGGGCCGACGCTCGCGTCGATGGCCCTCGGGTTGCGTGCCGCGCGGCGTGCGCTTGAGGTCAATCCTGAGGTCGCCGCCCAATTGTTGGCCGAACTGGAACTCGACGTGCGGCGCGGTGTCACCGAGTTGCGCGCGCTCACCAGGGGCCAGGCGGCAACCGGGTCGCGCGGGCTGGGTTTGCTGACGACACTGCGTCGTCACGTCGGCACCCTGGCCGCCCGCACGGCCGGCAGTCTCGACGTCACACTCGACCTGCCCTCGGCACTGCCGCCACTACCGGCGGCGGTCGAAGTGGCGGTATACCGGGTCACTTGCGAGGCACTCACCAATGTCATTCGGCACGCCGACGCGCGGCACTGCACGCTGCGACTGTGGCTGGACACGAGCGAGGACGACAAGCCGCGACTGCACCTCGAGGTCGAGGACGACGGCACCGGGCTGGACGCGACCGACACACTTGGCGTCGGACTGGACGCGACCGACACGCTTGGCGTCGGACTGCGGTCGATGGCCGAACGTGCCCGCGAACTCGGCGGCGAATTCCGTGCCGAGACCGTGGCGAACGGGCGCGGCACCCTGGTCGTGGTGCGGCTGCCGTGTGGGTCCGGCGGTGCGTGAACCATGGCGTCGCTGCGGATTCTGGCCGTGGACGACCATCCGCTGTTCCGGTTCGGCCTGTCGGCGCTGCTGGCGGAGGCGGCCGACATGGAGATCGTCGGCGAGGCGGACACCGGCCGTGCCGCGGTGGCCGCCGCCGCGCGGCTGCGGCCCGATCTGGTGGTGATGGACCTGCAACTGCCGGACATCGACGGGATCGAGGCCACCCGACGGATCATCGCGGCCGATCCGACGACTAGCGTGCTGATACTGACCATGTTCGAGGACAACAACTCACTGTTCGCCGCGATGCGTGCCGGGGCCCGAGGGTATCTGCTCAAGGACGCCGCGGCCGAGGACATCGTGTCCACGGTACGTGCGGTCGGGCACGGCCAGGCGGTGTTCGGCCCGAGCATCGCCCGCCAACTGATGGCCTACTTCGGCACCCGGCGCACGGTGTTCCCGATGCTGACCGACCGGGAGCAGCAGGTGCTCGCGCTGGTGGCGGACGGTTACGCGAACGCCGCGATCGCCAAGGCACTACAGGTCGCGCCGAAGACCGTACGCAATCACGTGTCCAGCATCTTCGCCAAGCTGCATGTGGCCAGCCGTGCCGAGGCGATCGTCGAGGCGCGCCGAGCGGGGTTCGGCGACCAGACCGGACCGCCCGGCTGAACCACGTGGGCGGGTGACAACGGGACGTCGGTCCCATGTCAGCCGGGACACCGCCACCGACATGCTGAGTGCTCGACGGAGGAGGGAACCATGTTGGAACTGGCGCGAATCAGCGTCTCGGTGTATGCCACCGACCCGATCCTGCTGCACGGTGTCCAGACCGCGCTGCGCACGCGGCCGGAGATCATCCTGGTGGACGGGCCGGACGTGCGCGTGGACGAGACGGTGGTGGTGTTCGTCGCGGATCGGTTGGACGAGATGGCGTCCGAGCAACTGCGGATGCTGCAGGTGCACGGCTACCGCCGGATCGTCCTTGTGGCAAGCGAACTCGACGACAAGGACGTGTTCACCGCCCTGGAGAACGGGGTCTGCGCGGCGGCCCGTCGTTCCGACACGACCGCCGATGTCCTGGTGCGGCTGGCAACCGCCGCGGCCGCCGGCGAGGGCGCGCTGCCGCCCGATCTGCTCGGCCGCCTGCTGCACCGGGTTTCCGGGCTGCAACGGCAGGTGCTGGAACCGCAGGGACTCCGATTGGCCGGGATCACGGCGCGGGAGACCGATGTCCTCCGGATGGTCGCCGCCGGTCTGTCCACCAAGGAGATCGCCGAGAAGATGTGCTATTCCCAGCGCACCGTCAAGAGCATCATGCACGACGTGATCAACCGGTTCCAACTGCGCAACCGCTGCCACGCGGTCGCCTACGCCATGCGCGAGGGCCTCATCTAGGCGTCCCATCAGCCACCGGGGTGCTGGCTGATCAGCTGCCCGGAGAAATACACCGCGGGGTGGCACTTGCGGTCGTTCGGCCCCGTCGTGCCCGCGGCCTGACAGTTCACCGACACGTCGAGCGGCTTGTCCGGGGTGAACACCAGCGGCTGGACGAAGTGGTAGTCCAGGTCGCGGTAGTTACCGAGGCCCACCTCGATCAACACGTCGGTGGCGTCGCCGCGCTGGATCCGCAGCAGGCCGCCGTCGCCGAACGGGTTCTGCAGGATGATGTCGGTCACCAGTAGGGTCGAGTTCGCCGGTTGTTGTGGATTCTGTTGGAACGTCACGAAGGTGTGCGTGTCGCCTGCCGTGATCGTGGTGTCGGCCTCGATCCGGAAATCGGTCGCTGTCGTCGTGGATCCGGCTGGCACCGGCACCGCGGCCGCGGCCGCCAGCGGAGCGCTGCCCGACCCACCGCCACCGCCGCCGGCCGCACCGGGCGCCTTGCCGCCGCTGACCGCCTGCTGGGCCGACGACGCCACCTTCGCGGCCTGTTTCGCCTGCTGCTGCGCGGAGTCGGCGACCGCCGCCAGGTGATCGGTCTGCGCGGCGACCTCAGTGCGGGCGGCCGACATGATCGTCGGCCGCAGGATGGTGAAGT
>DATBCR010000663.1:0-8859 GCA_036270375.1 Pseudonocardiaceae bacterium
CTTTCGCTCCCGCCCGTGTCGATTTATCGACAAAGCCGTGTGGGGTTCAGCTGATGTCGCGGCGCCGGCTGAGCCCCCAGCCGGCCAGGGTGAACAACGCCGCGTAGCCGATGAACACCAGGCCGCCGACCCACCACGGCGGCAGCCCGCTGACCCGGAACACGTCCGCCAGGTTGGCCAGGTCGGTCCGGGACACGTTGCTGATCTGGATCTCGGTGATGAACCGGTCGAACGAGAACACCAGCAGCGCACCCGACGCGGACGCCGCCGGCAGGTAGTGCTGGACGGACTGGATCTTCAAGCCCTGCAACAGAAGCCCGATCAGGCTCTCGCCGGCGAGGCTGTACGCGAGCAGGACGACGACCGCCGCGATCTGGTTGCTGATCAGGCCGCCGAGACCGACGCCGAGCAGCGTCCAGACCATGATGATGCCGATGCCGACCAACGACACCAGCAACCACGACCCGGCCGACGGCAGCGCGTTGGAGCCGTCGCCGATCAGCGTGCCGAGGGTGGCGAAGACCAGCGTCGTCACGCCGTACAGCAGGCCGAGGCCCGTGTAGGCGACCAGCTTGGCGGACAGGACGGTGCCACGGGACCGGCTGGTCAGGTACGTGGTGCCGATCGTGCGGTGCCGGAACTCGCCGGAGATCGCCATCACCCCGAACACGGCGGCGAAGATCGCGGTGAAGCCGAACGACGCGCCGAGGCCGAGCAGCCCGACGGGTACGTGCACGGTCTGGCCGGACAGCTCCGCGATGTTGCTCTCGCCGGACTTCTCGGCGAGCGCGAAGCCAAGGTTCGCCAGGAACGCCACCACCACAGCCGGTATCAGCAGTGCCCACCACATCTTGGTGGTGAAGATCTTGCGGAACTCCGCGTTGACCGCGTTGCCCATCACGATTTGCCTCCGAGTCCACCCTGGTCGTGCTGGGCCGGGTCGGCCGCCGGTTCCGGTGCGAGCGCCTCGGTCGGCGGCGCGTCGGCGAGCGCCGTCCCGGTGGGGGGCGTCTCGGCCGGGGGCGCGACGGGCGGCTGGTACTCCTGCTGCTGCCACGGCGAAGGGGGCTGCGGCGGCTGGCCGTACTGCGGGATTTGCGTCTGCTGGTACGGCGGCTGCTGGTACTGCGGGGGTTGATACTGCGGCGGCTGTTGGTATTGCTGTGGTTGGTATTGCGGCTGCTGGTATTGCGGGGGCTGCTGTTGGTATTGCTGGTACGGCTGCTGGCCGGGGCCGTTCGGCACGGGCACCGCGCCGGGCGTGTACTGGCCCTGGGTGAGGCTGAAGTACAGCTGTTCGAGGTTGATCTTCTCCTCCTCGATGCCGTACACCGACACACCGGCCGTCAGCGCGATGTCCGCGATCCGCTCGGACGGCACCCCGCCGCCGACCGCCAACCGCCCGTCCGGCATGGGTTCCACGTTGTAGATGGTGGCCTCGCGCAGGGCGGCCAACAGCTTCTCCGGATCGGACGGCCGGACGAGCACCTTGCTCTGCTGGGACCGGCGAAGGTGTTCCAGCGGCCCGTTGTACATGGTCTGGCCGCGGCTGATGATGATCAGCTGGTCCACCGTCTGCTCGACCTCGGCCAGGATGTGGCTGGACACCAGCACGGTGCGTCCGGACCGCGCGAAGGACTGCAGGAACGACCGCAACCACGCGATGCCCTCCGGGTCCAGGCCGTTGGCCGGCTCGTCGAGCACGAGAACCTGGGGGTCGCCGAGCAGCGCTGTGGCCAGCGCGAGGCGCTGCTTCATGCCCATCGAGAAGCCACCCGCCTTGCGCCCGCCGACCTCACCGAGGCCGACCAGTTGCAGAACCTGCTCCACCCGGGTGTCCGGCACGCCGATCGCGGCCGCGTAGACCCGAAGGTGGTTGCGGGCGTTGCGTTTGGGGTGGAAGTTCTGCGCCTCCAGCACCGCGCCGACCACCCGGGCCGGATCACCGAGCCCGATGAACGTGGTCCCGTTGATGGTGGCCGTGCCAACCGTCGGCCGGACGAGCCCGAGCACCATCCGCAGGGTGGTTGTCTTGCCGGCGCCGTTCGGCCCGAGGAAGCCGGTCACCGATCCGGGCTCCACGGTGAAACTGAGGTTCTGCACCGCGGTCACCGGGCCGAACCGTTTCGTCAGTTGCTGCACCGTGATCCGGCCGCTGCGGTCGTGCACGCGTCCTCCCGGTAACCAGGGCTGTTCCGCTGAAGTACTGGCGCGGCCATCCTGCCCTATTCGTCCGACCGACGTAGGCGGGACCACGAATTGTGCGAACACCGTGTCCGCCGTCGCGCCGGCCGGTACCCACGCGGTTACCAGCCGCTGTCCGATGCGCAGGCCGACGCGACGCCTGCGCCGTCGCTGGCGCTGTCGGGCCGAACGGCGTCGGCGGGCCGGAATCGGGCGGGCCATGGCCGATCGGCCGCAGGCGGCGGCGCAGTTCCCGCCTGCGCATCCAGCGGTCGCCACGGTGTGTCTCGGTGCCCGGTCGCCCGCGCGGCCGGCGGCGGTGTTCCTTGCGCCGCTTGGGATCGCGCCGCCTGCCGGCTGGGATGGCGCCGCCGCGCGGCTGCCGGCTCGGGGCGGCGCCGGGCGGTCGAGGGGGGCGGCCGGTGGCTCAGGGTTCCTTGCGGCGCAACGGATTGCGGCGTTTGCCCGCTGGGGTGCCGTCGCCGAGCAGGTGTTGGTAGGCCATGGTCCACAGGCGGCATGGCCAGCGGCGGCGGCGCAGGCGGGCCGGGCAGGCGCGGCACCGGCCGTCCTGGCCGGGCTGGTGCACGGTGAGCAGCATCCGCCAGCCGTCGGCGAGGCGGTGCAACTCGGTGCGTGCCAACGGGAGCAGCGATTCCGGTGCGCCCTGTTCGGCCAGCTTGTCCAGCATGGCCAACCGTCTCAATACGGCCGCGCGCAGGGACTCGTCGGTCTGTCTCATCCGCGTGTGCTGGCTGCCGCTCGACCGAGTGCCCGGCCGAGCAGCCGGGTCTGGTGTGCGGACAGCACAGCGGACTCGCCGGGCGGCGCGACCACCACTACCTGGCCGTGCTGGACAACCACGTTCATCGCTCGGGCGCGGCCGAACGGGTCGGCGCACTCGATCCACCAGTGGGACTCGGCAGGTGCCGGCCCGGCCAGCGGGATCCTGGACATCGGGTCTTCCACCCTGGCTGTATCGGATCGACCCGGGCATACCTGCACAGGAAGCCACCGGTTTTCACCCAATCGAGTCAGCCGCACTACCTTCGGGTGGATGCTCCGGCTACAAAGCCGCATCAGTGCGCCGGTGCGGTTCGGCACCAGGGCCTCGGTGCGCCTAAAGTAGGAGGTGGCGACCCGCTCCCAGCGACCCCCAGGCTGGTTTGAGCGGGTCGCCCCTTTTGGGCGGTTCGCCGCCGATGTCGTACTGGACGCTATCGCGCTCGCCAGCTGATCGACACCTCGTTACGGTGTTCCACGGCGGGAATCCTCCCGGCTCGTCGGGGATACGAGCCGGGAGGATTCCCTGGGTGTCGATCAGGCCAGCGGCCGATCACTCATCTGAAGTGTGTTCAGTGCAGTGCGGCACTCAGGTTCGCGCCGTTGTACGTGCCCCACCCGGTCACCTCGTCGTAGCCGGTGCCCGCACGGAAGGCGCCGTTGCTGCCGGACGTGATGTCGTGGAAGTCCTTGGTGAAGCTGCTGCCGTTGCCGATCGTGTACAGCTGCGGGTTGATGTTGCCCTGCCGGGTGCCCGAGTTGGCGTCGTGCAGCGCGGTGAAGCCGGACCAGAGCGGCGCGGCACAGCTGGTGCCACCGAACTCCACCCACGTGCCCGCGGAGAAGATCGCGTAGCCGGTCGCGGGATTGGCGTCCCCGGACACGTCCGGAACGGTCCGGTGACCGTTGGAACCCCGCTGGTAGCTGGGGGTGGCGAAGGTGTTGGACACGCCGCCGCCGGAACCGCTCCACGCGGTCTCCGTCCTGCGGGTGCCCGACGAACGCAGGGTGGTGCCGCCGACGCCGCTGACGTTGGGGTCGGACGCCGGGTAGTCGACGCCCTGGGCGCCGCTCTGGCAGTCGGCCGAACCGTTGTCACCGGACGCCGAGTAGTACGTGATGCCCTCGGACACGCCCTGCTTGAAGCCGTTGCTGGTGCCCGTGATGCTGGACGGGGTGCTCTCCGCCTCGCAGGCGCCCCACGAGATCGAGGTGACCGAGACCCGGTCCTCGGACGCGATCTGCGCGGACAGGTCGATCTCGCCCTGGTCGGAGTTGGGCGCCTCGTAGACAAAAGTCTGCACGGACTTGGCCATCGCCTGGACGATCTCGATGTCCAGTTCGACCTCGCCCTGACCGGCGCCCGGCGCGCCGTCGAAGTTGGCGCCGTCGACCGACACCGTGGTCGGCGCGGAGGAGCCGAGCCCGAACTGGTTGTCGTAGTGGGTGACGTTCGGGGTCTGGAAGCCGTCGAACTCCCACAGCGCGACGCTCTGGCCGGTGCCGCTGCCAAGGCTGCCGGTGTTGTACGCGGTGTGCAGCGTGCTCGGCACGAAGCCGACCGGGCTACTCGCGCGCGGCGCCGCCGACTGCACCGACTCCGGGTGCCGGACGGTGTGGTTGTCCAGACCGGCGACGCCCGCGACGACGCCCGCGATGGCGGCGGGCACCCTCGGCGCGGAGTCGTTGGCGAAGAACTGCTGCCCGCCGTGCTGGTACACGCCCATGGTGGTGGCGAACGCCTTCTCCACCTGTGCCGCACTGCCGACCGCGTCGATCACATCGCGGTTGCCGGACACCTTGGCGACCCGGATTCCGTTGGCGGCCAGGAAGGAACGCACGCCCGCCACGTCGGCGGCCGTCGGCGCGTACCGGGCGTTGAACTGGGCCGGCGTCAGGAAGTGGTGGAACATCGACGATGTCGGGTCGCCCACCTGGCTGATGAAACTGTTCAGGCCGGCCTCGTCGCGCAGTTTCAGCGCGACCGCGAAGGAGATCTGGCTGGACGGGCTGAGGTCGGCCGTACGGGCACTGGTGGCGACGGCCGGACTGACGTTCTGGGGGATCGCGACGAGTGGCTGCGAGCTTGCGCTGGCCGTGCCGGCAAGCACAAGGCTGGCGATGATCGGCACCGGAGCCACGGCCGCCGCAAGGACGCGCAGGGATTTCTTCACGGCAACTCCACGACGTAGTGATCGGGTGGACGACCCGCCATTTCGGCGGGTTGGTCCGAAAATTACGTCGTGCTGATCAATGGGGTCAATGACCAGTTATTGACGGCTAACACGCGGCATTGTCGCCATTTCATAAATGGGTACGACTGTGAAACCGAGCGCATCATCGGCTACACCGAGCGTAGGCGGTCGCTGACCAAGCGACACCCCCCGACAGTAGCGAAGCCGTCCGCCCTTCTGCGTAGGCCGAAGGGCGGACGGCTTCGTAAAAGAGCTGGTCAGCCGAGCGCCGCTGCCAGACCTGCCCCGTCGTAGGTGCCCCATCCGGTCACCGCGTCATAGCCGGTGCCGGCCGAGAAGGCGCCGTTGCTGCCGGACGTGATGTCGTGGAACGCCGTGCCGTAGTTCGCGCCGTTGCCGATCGAGTAGAATTGTGTGTTGCCGTTGCCGAGCCGGACGCCGCGGTTTCCGTCGTACAGTGCGGTGAACCCGGCCCACATCGGCGCCGCACAGCTCGTGCCGCCGAATACCTGCCACTGGCCGGCGGAGAAGATCGCGAAGCCGGTGTTCGGGTCGGCATTGGACGACACGTCCGGCACCGAGCGCTGGCCGCTCGGGTCGTTCTGGTAGCCGGGCGTGCCGAACACGGCGGACAGGCCGCCGCCGGAGCCGCTCCACGCGGTCTCACCCTGGTAGTTGCCGCTGCCGTCGGTGCTCAGCGACGTCCCGCCGACACCGCTGATGTTCGGGTCGGACGCTGGGTAGTCGACCGCCTGCGTGCCGTCCTGGCAGTCGTCCGATCCGCTGTCGCCGGCCGCCGCGTACCAGCTGATGCCCTCGGCCGAACCCTGCGCCAATGCGTTGTCCGTGCTCGTGATGGTGGCCTGCGAGCTGGCGGTTTCGCATGCGCCCCATGAGATCGACGTCACGGACACCCGGTCCTCGGACGCGATCTGGTTGGCGAGGTCGATCTGGCCCTGGTCGGAGTTGGGGGCCTCGTAGACGAGCGTGTTCGCCGCGTTGGCCATCGCCTGGACGATCTCGATGTCCAGTTCGACCTCGCCCTGCCCGCCACCGGGCGCGCCGTCGAAGTTGGCGCCGTCGACGGACACCGTCTGCGGGGTCGGCGCGTTGACGCCGAACTCCTGGTCGTACGTGGCGATGTTCTGGGCCTGGTAGCCGTCGAACTCCCACAGCGCGACCGTCTGGCCGCCGGCCGAGCCGAGCGACGCGGTGTCGTACGCGGTCTGCAACTGAGCCGGCGTGAAGCCACCGGCGGTCTGGGCCGGGCGGACCTGGTGATTCATCGTGTGCCGGACGGCGTGGTTGTCGAGGCCGGAAATGCCGGCGACGACAGCGGAGACGTTGGCCGGCAGCGCGGGGGCCGTGTCGTTGGCGTAGAACTGCCGCGTCCCCTGCTTGTACGTGCCCATCCGGGTGCCGAAGGCGTGTTCGATCTTGGCGACCGACCCGGTGACGTCCACCACTTGCCGGTTGGTCGACACGTCGCGGATCCGCAGGCCGGCCGCCGTGAGGTAATTGGTCACGGCGCGCACGTCAGCCGTTGTTGGGCCGTATCGCGCGGTGAACTGTGCCGGGGTGAGATAGCGGTGAAATTGCGGTGAACGCGGATTGGCGACCGCGGCGAGAAATGCGTGCAGGCTCGCGGTGTTGTGAAGTTTGAGTGAGACGGCGACGGACATCGGCGCGGTGGCCGGCAGGTCGCCCATCCTGGTGCTGTGGCTGATCGCGGTGTTCACGTTGTGCGGCACGGCGATCATCGCCGCGGCCCCGCTCGCGTTGGCCGACCCCGCCAACATGAAGCTGGCGGCGATTGGCACCGGCGCCACCGCCGCCACGACGAATCGCATGGCTTTGTTCACGTCATCTCCCGACTATTGTTGCGACCTCAAGCAAAAGTGCTGGGCCGCGCCTTGGCGGGTTTGACGTTATGGCGCCGTTATCGATACGGTCAACGTGCCATTCTTGACTGTGAAAACCTTAAGACTTAGGAACGGTTTCGGCTTATCAAGGTAATAATTCGACCGGGGGAGGAGCATGCCCTCCCCCGGTCCCCCGACGCGGAGCGCTCAGCCGATCAGCTCGGCCAGCGGCGTGTGCGGCAGCTCGTGCGCCTGCGCGACCGGCTCGTTGGCCAGCGCGCCGGCATGCGTGTTCAGGCCGAGCGCGAGCGCCGGATCTCGGGCCAGCGCGGCACGCCAGCCCTTGCCCGCGATGGCCACCGCATAGGGGAGCGTCACGTTCGTCAGCGCGTACGTCGACGTGCGCGGCACCGCGCCGGGCATGTTGGCGACGCAGTAGAACACCGACTCGTGCACAACGTACGTCGGGTCGTCGTGCGTCGTCGGGTGTGAGTCCTCGAAGCAGCCACCTTGATCGATGGCGATGTCCACCAGCACCGAACCGGGCTTCATGGTGGACACCAGGTGGTTGTCGACCAGTTTCGGCGCCCGCGCGCCCGGCACCAGCACCGCACCGACCACCAGGTCCGCCTCGCGCACCGCCTGGTCGATGGCGTACCGGTTGGACGCGACCGTGCGCAGCCGCCCGCCGAACTGCGCGTCGAGCTGGCGCAGCCGGTCCACGTTGGTGTCCAGCACCTCGACGTCCGCGCCCATGCCAAGCGCGACGGTCGCCGCGTTCACACCGGCCACCCCGCCGCCGATGACCACGACCCGCGCCGGGTGCACGCCTGGCACGCCACCGGGCAGCACACCCCGGCCGCCGGACGGCTTCATCAGCGCGAACGCCCCCACTTGCGGTGCGAGCCGGCCGGCCACCTCGGACATCGGCGCGAGCAGCGGCAGCGCCCCGTTGGCCGTCTGCACGGTCTCGTACGCGATCCCGGTGCCGCCGGACGCCAGCAGCGCCTCGGTCAGCGGCCGGTCGGCGGCCAGGTGCAGGTATGTGAACAGCACCTGGTCCTTGCGAAGCCGCGGGTACTCGACCGCGACCGGCTCCTTGACCTTGAGCACCAGTTCGCCCTCTGCCCACACGTCATCGGCGTTCGTGAGCAGCTTCGCGCCGGCGGCGAGGTACTCCTCGTCCGGGATCGCGGAGCCGAGGCCCGCGCCGACCTCGACGGTCACGGTGTGGCCGCGGCTGGTCAGCTCGTGCGCCCCGGCCGGTGTCAGGGCGACCCGGTACTCGTTGTTCTTGATCTCCCGAGGGACGGCGATCTTCACCTGCGTTCCTCTCACCTCTGCATACGGCCCGACTACCCCCGTCGGTGTCCCATCACACGGTGGCGCAGGCCTGGCCTGGTGTCATCATGCGCTCAACACCACCTCTGTGCCTGCTCATGGTGTGCCGAGCACAACCGTTACGCCGTTCGTGTTACGCCCACCGCACCGCGACAAGCTGTGTGAGCAGCGCCAATCGCACATTCGGGTCGGTCAGGTCGACACCGCTGAGATCGGCCACCCGGCGCATCCGATACCGAAGGGTGTTCGGGTGGATCCGCAGCGCCTGGCCGGCCGCACGCGGGTCGCCGGGGTGCCGCAGCCACTCGTACAGGGTGTGTACGTACTCGGTGCCGTTCGCATCGTCATGCTTGCGCAGCAACGGCACCGGCCCGAGGTCCGCCACCCCCGCCGCGGCCGCCGCGTTCGCCAGCCGGTGCAGCGCGAGCACCGCCCATGCGTCCTGGTAGTCGGCCACCCGGCCGGCCACCAGCCCGGCCCGCAGCAGCCCGAGC
>DATBCR010000664.1:0-4317 GCA_036270375.1 Pseudonocardiaceae bacterium
CCGTTGTCGCGTCCGGGATCCCGTACACCTTCCTGCGGCCTGCCAACTTCGCGTCGAACACGCTGCTGTGGGGCTGGGCGGACAGCATCCGCGCCGAAAGCGTCGTCCGGTTCCCGTATCCCGAGTCGACGAGCGACGCCATCCACGAGGCCGACATCGCCGCGGTGGCCGCCGCGGTCCTCACCGACCCCGCCGGCCATGTCGGCCAGAGCTACTTCATCAGCGGCCCCACGCCGATCACCCAGCGCGCGCAGGCCGAAGCCATCGCGGCGGCGATCGGCCGTCCGGTGCGGGTCGAGGAGCTGACCCCGGACGAGTCGCGCGCGGCGCTCCGCCGGATCGTGCCGGAGTGGGTGATCGAGGCCACCATCGCGTGGTGGGCCGCCACCGACGGTGTCCAGTGCGAGGTCACCGATCTGGTGGCGAAGATCACCGGCACTCCGGCTCGCCCCTTCACCGAGTGGGCCGCCGACCATGTCGCGGACTTCCGCTGACCGCCAGTACCCGCTCGGATTCTCCGGTCTCCGCGAGGTGAGTGGCCTCGGCGATACTCAGCACGTCCAGCAGCGCCTTGGCCTTCACCATGGTCTCCTCGACCTCGGCGTCCGGGTCGGACTGGGCCACGATCGCCCCGCCGGTGCCCAGCCACGCCGTGCCGTCCCGCACCACCATGGTGCGGATCACGATGCTCAGGTCCACGGCGCCGTTGAGCGACAGGTAGCCGAGTGCGCCCGCGTAGACGCCGCGCGCCAGGCCTTCCAGGCGGTCGATGATCTCCATCGTGCGCACCTTCGGCGCACCGGTCATCGACCCGCCGGGGAACGCCGCCCGCACGCACGCGACGGGGGAGACGTCCGCGCGCAACCGGGACCGCACCGTGCTGACGAGCTGGTGCACCGTGGGGAACGACTCGACGTCGAACAGCTTCGGCACGTGCACCGAGCCGACATCCGAACACCGGCCGAGGTCGTTGCGGACGAGGTCCACGATCATCAGGTTCTCCGCGCGATCCTTTTCCGCGCACCGCAGATCACGTGCCAGCGCCTCGTCCTCGGCCACGTCCATGCCGCGCGGCCGGGTGCCCTTGATCGGCTTGGACTCGACGACACCGTGCTGATCGATCCGCAGGAACCGTTCCGGCGACGAGCTGAGCACCGCGTAGCCGGGCAGGCCGAGGAACGCCGCGTACGGGGCCGGGTTGACCGCGCGCAGGATCTGGTAGGTGCGGAAGGGATCCAGCCGCAGCGGCGCGGAGATCTGGTTGGTCAGGCAGATTTCGTAGCTCTCACCGTCCCCGATCAGGCGCTGGCTCTGCTCGACCAACTCGCGGTAGCGGTCCAGCTCGTGGTGCGGCTGGTGGTGCACGGGCGGTGTGTCGTCGGCCGTCACCGGCACCCCGTTCGCCGTGCCGGCCGGCAGTCGGCCAAGCACCAACCTGGCCCGGCCGAGCCAGGCGCGGGCCGCAGCGGTGGTATCCGGTGTGCTCAGCGCGAGCAGCCAGCCGCCACCGGTCTCGTGGTCGATCACCACCGCGCGGTCGGCGAAGGTGAAACTTCCGTCCGGGATGGGGGAGCGGTGGGTCGCGTCGGCGCCGCAGTCGGCTTTCATCTCGTAGCCGAAGTAGCCGACGTAGCCGAGGTTGAAGTCACACGGCAGACCGGCGTCCGGCACCCGTCGGACCGCCAGTTCCCGTTCCAGGTAGTCGAACAGGGACTCCTCGTGCCGCGCGACCGGCCGGCCGGTCGAGTCCTCGACGGTGACATGGCCGCTTGTCACGTCGTAGCTGACGAGTTCGCCGAGCGGTCCGCACGCCGCGCCGAGGACGGAGAACCGGGACACGGTGTCGACGACACTGCTGCTGTCCAACCAGAAAGCCGCGCGACGGCCCGCGAACAGCGTCTCGAACACGCCCTTGCCGTCCGGCAGCACGGGCACCGGCTCGACGTGTACGCGATAGCCGACAGCGGGCGTTTTCGCTTGCGGCTCTTGGGTTTTCGGCGCCGTCGAGACACTGATCGTGGCGCGGGCCGGCCGGTTCACGGCTCGTTCGGTTCGTTCGGTTCGTTCGGTCAGGTCGCGGAAATTGCTCAGCAGACGGTAACCGTGTTCGCTGGCAATGGATTCCGGGTGGAACTGGACGCCCCACTGCGGCCGCCGCCGGTGCCGCACCGCCATCACGAGGCCGTCCGGTGTGACCGCGGTGGTTTCCAGTGCCGGCGGCAGTTCCTGGGCGACCAGCGAGTGGTAGCGGGTCACCCGGAACGGCGACGGGATGCCGTCGAACAGTTCCGTCCGGGTATGGTGCACCGCGCTGCGGCGACCGTGCATCGGCTCCGGCGCGTGTGCGACGGTGGCGCCCGCGAAATGGCATAGGCCCTGGTGGCCGAGACAAATCCCGAGCAACGGGAGTTCCCGCTGTTCGATCGCCACCCGGCTGATGCCGAAGTCCCGTTCCCGCTCTGGCCGACCCGGTCCCGGCGATATCACGATGTTATCGAAATCGCCGGTGTTCAGTCGCCGCCATTCGGCGGTATCGTCATTACGCAGAACGATTGGCTCCGCGTTGTTCACCTCGGCCAGCAGGTGGAACAAGTTATAGGTGAACGAGTCGTAGTTGTCGATCAGTAGTGTTTTCAATCCGAATTCCCCCGTTCGCTGCGGCACCCGGTGCCGGCCCCGACGCGTACCCTATCGGCCTGGACCGGCCAGCAGCGATGCGACCAGGTCGGATCCGGCTGACGTCCCGGATACTGGGAGCACCGGTACGGACTGTCCCTGCGTCGTCTCGCTGGGTGACGGCCGGTCGGCGTCGAAAGGTCGACCGAGAATGTTCAGGATTGTCGACCCAATGATAGGACCCAATCGTGGTGTTCTCAACAACGGGTCGATGTCTCTGTCAGGTTCCTGTCTGGATTTGTTTTTGTCGGACCTGATGGAGTGCCAGCCACCTGACGTAGTGCCGATATGGCTATTTGCGTGTGGCCCGCGCACCACCGCAGGATGGGAACTGCCCGGCCGTAACCAGCCCATTCGTCGAGGGAGCAGCACGGCTATGACCAACGTCGCCGTCGTTTACTACTCGTCCACCGGAAACGTGCACCGGCTGGCCGACGCAGCGGCCACCGAGGCGCAGAAGGCGGGTGCGGACGTGCGCCTGCGCAAGATCGCCGAACTGGTCGCCGAACCGCCGACCACCGACCGCGCCGCCTGGGCCGAACACACCGTCGCCACCAAGGACGTGCCGACGGCCACGGTGGCGGATCTGGAATGGGCGGACGCGATCCTGTTCGGGACGCCGGTGCGCTTCGGCCTACCGGCTTCCGCACTCATGCACTTCGTCGACACCACAGCGCAGCTGTCGATCACGGGCGGGCTGGCGCATAAGACGGTGTCCGCGTTCGCATCCGGTTCCGCGCCGCACGGCGGCCAGGTCACCGCGATTCTGGGCCTGTACAACGCTTTCTGCCACTGGGGTTCGGTTGTCGTCGGGACCGGGTCAACAGATCCGGTGTTGTTCCTGCCCACCAACGGCAATCCGTACGGCGCGAGCAACGTGTCCCGCAACCAGCCCGGCAACGTGACCGACGAGAACCTCGCCGCGGTGGAGTTCCAGACCCGACGGGTGCTCGCGGTCGCCGCCGCACTCGCCAGGGGAGCTGGATGACCGGGTGACGCGGATCACAGACACGCGGTGCCCGCCACTCACTCGTTCTTGGAGACTTCAGTGGACAACGCCCTGCTCGACCTCGGACCGAAGCCCGCACTGCAACAGCCGCCGTGGGAGGACCAGTCCGCGCTGCAACAGGTTCGGCGGCAGTTGGCCGGCCAACCGGCGCTGGTGTCCGCGCCTGACGTGCTGACCCTGCGCTCGTTGCTGGCGCGGGTCGCCACGGGCGACGCACATGTCGTACAGACCGGTGACTGCGCCGAGGACCCGGCCGAATGCACGGTCGGCGACGTGGCCCGCAAGTCCGGGCTGCTCGACGTACTGGCCGGCACCATGAAGATGCGCACGCACGGCCCGGTGCTGCGGGCCGGTCGGATGGCGGGCCAGTTCGTGAAACCACGCAGTAACCCCACCGAATGGGTCAACGGCGTCGAACTGCCGGTGTACCGGGGCCACATGGTGAACAGCCCGGAACCGGACCCGGAGCGCCGCAGGCCGGACCCGCGCCGGCTGCTCGCCGGTTACCGGGCGGCCCGCGACGTGATGCACCATCTCGGCTGGCGCAACCCGGCCGGCCGCGCCCGGATCGACCCGCTGATCTGGACCAGCCACGAGGCGTTGCTGCTGGACTACGAGATCCCGATGCTGCG
>DATBCR010000665.1:0-3311 GCA_036270375.1 Pseudonocardiaceae bacterium
CACCCGAGTCCGAACCCCACGTCTGTTCGACGGGCGCGGCCGCCGCGTCCGCCTCCCACATGCCGCTCAGCCGCGCGACCCCGGGGTAGTCCTCGACACCCGACGCGGGCTCGTGGCCGGGCGGCGGCGCGGCGTCGTCCTCCATCAGGTCGACGGCCAGGCTGGAGCTGTCCCGGGGCGTCAGCAGGCCCCGACTCCGGTCGCCGCCGAAGCCGGTCGAGTCGAACCGCCCCGGCGCGTACGTGCCTCGCTCGAAGACGGAGCCGTCCAGGTCGCTGAAATCCCGCGCCCGGCTGCCGTGCTCCGGTACCTGCCGCGCCTCCAACTACACCACCCGGCTGTTCAGCGGCCGTACCCGCACCACCCAGTCGAGCACCACGCCGGCGGCGAAGCCGACCAGGCAGGCGAACCACACCTGCCCGAAGATCCACATCACGGGATGTCCTTCCTGCGTGGCGGCATGCCCGGCGCCGGGACGTGCGACGGGCATATCCCGGGCGGCGGGCAGTCAGCAGTCTGTCCTACCAGGCCCACCCCTGGCGAGGCAGCCGCCCAACGCACGAACGGCTACCTACTCCCTCCGGGGGTCACCCTATCAACGATCGAGTGACCACTTGGCAATTGCCACCGGTCACGTTCCGTTCGACATTCTTCGCCGAGTCGCGATCATTATTTGGCAGCCACACCGCCGAAATACCCGATCGAGAATACTCAGCCGGTCCGGTCCACCAAGTAGTCGGTCATCGCTCGGAGGGCCTCCTGCGCCGGACCTTCCGGCAGCAGCCGCAGGACGTCCCGTGCCTGGTCGGCGTAGTCGGCGAGGGTCTTGCGGGCCCGGGACAATGCCGGTGACTCGCGGAGCAGGTCCAGCGCCTCCTCCACCTCCGCGTCATCGGTCAACGGCCGGGCCAGCAGCTGACGCAGCCGGACACCCGCCCGGTCCGACGGGTCGTGCTCGGCCATGGCATACAGCGTCGGCAGCGTGTGCACGCCTTCCCGCAGGTCCGTGCCGGGCGTCTTACCGGACTCGTGGGCCGGCGATGCAATGTCGATCACGTCGTCGGAGATCTGGAACGCCGTTCCCACGATCTCGCCGAACCGCCGCAGGGCCGCCACGTGCTCGGCCGCGGCACCCGAGCACATGCCACCGAAGCGGCCGGCGGTGGCGATCAGCGAACCGGTCTTCTGGCCGATAACGGACAGATAGTGCTCGATCGGGTCGTCGCCGGGCGCAGGCCCGATGGTTTCCCGCAGTTGACCCGTGACCAGCTCCGCAAACGTTTCCGCGATGATCCGGGCCGCGTCCGTCCCCAGGTCCGACACCAGGCGTGACGCATGTGCGAACAGATAGTCACCGGTCAGGATGGCCACCGTGTTGTCCCAGCGGGCGTTCGCGCTGACCGCGCCGCGCCGCATGGTGGCCTCGTCCATCACGTCGTCGTGGTACAGCGTCGCGATGTGCACCAGTTCCACCGCTGCCGCCGCCGTGATCACGTCCTGCCGCTTCGCGTCGCCGAACTGGGCCCCGAGCAGGGTGAACAGCGGCCGGATCCGCTTGCCGCCTGCGTCCACCAAGTGCAACGCGGTGGAACGGACGAACTCGACGTCGCTGTCCACGACCGTGTGCAGCACGTCCTCGACCCGGTCGAGGCCCGCCTTCACGGCCGAGGCGAGACCGGCGTCGGGCAACTCGAAGCGCAGCACCGGGTCGATGCCGATGTCGAGACCATGTTCCTTGACTGTCACGACGCCCCCGAAAGCGCGGCTAGAGGGCGAAGCCGCCGCCTCCCGCCCAGCTCAGGACGAGCGACGGCCACACGCCCAGTACGAGTGTCACCAATACGCCCAGGGTAATGGCCGTCGCGGTGAACACGCCGGGCACACTGACCGTCGGGCCGTCGGCGGCCGGCTCGCTGAAGTACATCAGCACGATAACGCGCAGGTAGAACGATGCGGCCACGGTGCTTGCGATGAGCGCGACGACCACCAGCGGCGCCCCGCCGTCGTTCATCGCGGCCGAGAACACCACGAATTTGCTGACGAAGCCGCTGGTCAGCGGGATGCCGGCGAGCGCAAGCAGCAGGAACGTGAACACGCCGGCGAGCAGCGGTGATCGTTTCGCCAGGCCGGCCCACGAAGAAAGGTGTGATGCCTCACCATCGCCGGTCCGGACCAGCGTGATGACCCCGAAGGTCGCGATCGTGGTGAATCCGTAGGCCACCAGATAGAACAGCGTCCCGGACAGCCCACGGTCGGTCAGGGCGATGACACCCACCAACAGGAACCCGGCGTGCGCGATGGACGAGTACGCGATCATCCGCTTCACGTCACTCTGCGTGATACCGAGCAATGCGCCGACGAACATGGACACGATCGCCACGGCCCACAGCACGCCGCGCCACTCCCAGCTGGTCACCCGGAACGCCACCGTGAGCACCCGCAGGATGCCGCCGAACGCGGCCACCTTCGTGCACGCCCACATCAGCGCCGTGATCGGCGTCGGCGCGCCCTGGTAGACGTCCGGGGTCCACGCGTGGAACGGCGCGACGGACGCCTTGAACAGCAGGCCGACCACCAGCATCGCCATGCCGCCGAACAGCAGCGTGTCGGACCGGTTGGTGCCGGCGGCCGCGCGTGCGATGTCGGACAGCTTGACCGAGCTGGCGTAGCCGTAGAGCAGCGCGAGGCCGTACAGGAAGAACGCCGACGCGAACGCGCCCAACAGGAAGTACTTGACCGCCGCCTCCTGGGACAGCAGCCTGCGGCGCCGCGCCAGCCCACACATCAGGTACAGCGGCAGCGACAGCACTTCCAGCGCGATGAACATCGTCAGCAGGTCGTTGGCGGCGCAGAAGACCATCATGCCGCCGACCGCGAACAGGGTCAGCGGGAACACCTCGGTCTGCATGCCACCGAGGGCCGACTGCGCCCGCTCGGACAGCGCGCCGGGCCGGATCGCGGCGTGCGCCACGAAGTAGCCACCTCGGTCGACCACCCGGTCCGCGATCAGCAGCACCGCGCAGAAAGCCAGTGCCACCAACGTGAACCACAGGAACAGCGACGGCCGGTCCACCGCGATCGTGCCGGACAGCGTGGTGATACCGGCGCTTGGCGCGCCCTTGATGTAGAAGGCGAGGGCGATGCCGGCCACGACCAGCGACGTGACGCTCAGCGCCACCTGGAACGCCCAGCGGGACGCGCGCGGTACGAACGCCTCGAACAGCACCCCGATGCACGCGGCACCGAGGATGATCAGCGGGGCCGCGATGGCCCCGTAGTTCACCGACGGCGTGGGAATCGGCGTCAGGGTG
>DATBCR010000666.1:0-1578 GCA_036270375.1 Pseudonocardiaceae bacterium
CGGGCCGGACAACAGCGCGTCGGCGTACCAGGTGGCCGCTCCGGTTGCCCAGCCGCCGGATTCCCGTGCCGCGGCAAGCCATTCGATCACCTCCGGCGCGTACCGGAGGGTCAGCAGCACGATCGTGGCGACCCGTGCCTCGGCGACCGCGTCGGCCAGTCGCTCCGCATCGGCCACCGTCGCGCCGATCGGCTTCTCCAGCAACAGGTGCCGGCCTGCGGCCGCGGCCCGTATGGCGATGTCGGCCTGCACGCCGGGCGGCACCGCGAACGCCACCGCGTCCACCGACGCGATCAGTTCGTCCGGGTCGTCGGCCACGGTCGCGCCGTACTTGGCGGCCAACTCGGCGGCCGCATCGGGCCGGCGAGCCCACACCGAGACGAGCTCGGTGCCGGGGTGGGCGGCGATCGCGGGCGCGTGCACCATCGTGGCCCACGGCCCGGCGCCGATCAGGCCGAACCGCAAGGGGGTCTGTGGTTGATCCATGGCTATATCCTGCCTGGCCGGCCACGTAGGCTCGCCGTCGTGCGCGAACTGCCGAAGGAACTCGTCCTGCCCGAGGCGATGGTGCCGGTGATCGAGCCCGGCGAGCAACCGGTCGTGCCCAAAGAGGCCGCGACCGTGATCCTGGTCCGGGACGGCTCGGCGGGTCCCGAGGTGTTCCTGCTGCGCCGGGTGCGCGCGATGGCGTTCGCGGGCGGGATGACGGTGTTTCCCGGCGGCGGCGTGGACCGGCGGGACGCGGACGCGTCGGTGGCGTGGGCCGGGCCGGCGCCGGACTGGTGGGCGCGGCGGTTCCATTGCGACACAAGCCTTGCCAGGGCGTTGGTGTGCGCGGCCGTGCGGGAGACGTTCGAGGAGTCCGGTGTGCTGCTGGCCGGCGCCGACCCGGACAGCGTGGTCGCGGACACCGCGGCGTTCGCCGACGCACGGGCCGCGCTGGTGGACCGTGAGCTGTCCCTGGCCGAGTTCCTGACCGCGAACGATCTCGTGCTGCGCGCGGACCTGTTGCGGCCGTGGGCGAACTGGCTGACGCCGGAGGCCGAGGTGCGGCGCTACGACACCCGTTTCTTCCTGGCCGAACTGCCCGCCGGCCAGCGCGCCGACGGTGTGACCAGCGAGGCCGATCACGCGGCGTGGCAGCGACCGGCGGACACGTTGGCGGACTGGCGGGACGGCCGCTGCGGCCTGCTGCCACCGACCTGGGTGACCCTGTCCGACCTGGCCGAGTTCGACTCGGTGGCGGCCGCGATGGCGGTGTCGCGGGACATCGGCAAGGTGATGCCGAAGGTGATCCGCGAGGACGGCCTGCTCCGCGTCGTCCTGCCCGGCGACCCGCGCTACGACGGGGCCTCTGCGCACCTGGACGCGCGGCCTGGCGACCGGTTGGAGCGGCCGTGAGCGAGGCTGCGAGCGAACAATCTGGACTGAGTCACCCGGCGTACGGCGTTCTGCGGCCGGTCACCGCAAGCGCTTCCGTGCTGCTGGCGGAGAACCCATCAGTCATGACGTTGGAGGGCACCAACACCTGGGTGCTGCGGGCAACGGGCTCGACCGGGTGTGTCGTGGTCGATCCGG
>DATBCR010000667.1:0-5985 GCA_036270375.1 Pseudonocardiaceae bacterium
CAGGGTGGCTCGCTCATCGCTCTCACGGTTTCGGCTCCGCACTCGACAGTGCCGCCGGTGATCGGCGCCGCCGAGTCGTCGGCCAGGCAGAGCATCACCGTGGCCGGGCTGACGGTCGGGGCGGTGACCCGCGTGAACAACATCGCGGCGGCCGGCAACGTGATCGGCCAGAGCCTGGCCGGGGGCTCGCTCGCGCTGACGGGCGCTCCGGTGGCACTGACCGTGTCGCTCGGTCCGGCGATCCCCAACGTGCTCGATGACGACCCGACGACGGCCGGGAACGTGATCCGGAACGCCGGCTACGTCTTCGGCACACCGCAGTCGCAGAACGACTGCAAGGCACCGGGTCTCGTCGAGATGGTCGATCCACAGGTGGGTACTACGAAACCGCCGGGGACCGTGGTGACCGTCACCGTCTCCACATGCGCACGAACGCCGGGCGGCGGGGGTGGTGTCCCGAAATAGGTCACCGGACGTCTGCCAGCAACAACTGTCCGACGTCCAGCAGAGCGACCACCAGCACCGCGTTGAACGCGGCTCGCGAACCGGGCCGGCGGCCGATCACAAGGCCGCCGGCCAGCGTGAGCACCGAGACCGAAGCCAGCACAAGACGCGGCACCGGATGCCCGACCGGGCCGACCACCAGCACCACGGCCGCGGCCACCAACAACAGCGCGGCACTCCACCGGCCACCGATCGCGCCGAGCCGGTGCGGCAGGCCACGCACCCCGGTCGCGGCGTCGGAAGCCAGATCAGGCAGCACGTTCGCGAAATGCGCCCCGCCACCCAGCAAAGCGCCCGCGGTCGGCAGCCACCACGCCACGTGTCCGTTCGGTTCGGCCAGCACGACGAACACCGGCAACAGCCCGAACGACACCAGATACGGCACCACGGAGACCACAGTGGACTTCAGCCGGTAGTCGTACGCCCACGCGGATCCGACCGCCAGCAGGTGCACCGAACCGGCGAGCCAACCGAGCACAAGCGACAACGGCACACAGCACACCCCGGCCAACACCGCCGCCACACCGACCGTGCGCTGCCGGATTCGCCCGGCCACGATCGGCTTGTCCGTTCGCGCGGCCGCGGTGTCCCGGCCGGCGTCGAGGAAGTCGTTGAGCCAGCCGATGGACAGCTGGCCCGCCAGCACCGCCGCGCCGACCAGCACGTTCCGCACCGACGCGCCGCCGGCCGAGATGCCGAGCAGCACCGCGACCGCCGTCACCGCGGCGCAGGCCTCCGGGTGGCTGGCCCGCACCAGACCGAACGTGGCGTGTCGCACACGGTGAGTCTGCCACCGCCGCGCCACCCTCATGCCGCAGTCGGTTGTGGCGGCATTTCTTCGTTTGTCCAGCTCGGTCGAAAAATGGGACAAGAATGCGTGCGGTGATCGTGACGCTGTGATGAGGTGTTGTGCTGGACGGGTGATATCCCGTGCGGGACAAGGGGAGTTCACACAGAGTTTGACTTCAGGCCATGAACTGGTCCAACCACGCATGATGTAGTTCTCGGCGTGGGGGCACGCAGCGGCGTGCGAAAACCCGCACAGTGTGTCGGGGCATCGCGATCAGGAGTAGCCGCATGGCCGATGTCCGGTTCTTGATCCTCTGCGGGCCGCCGTCGCTGGACTCGTCAAGTGTCGGGTTCCCGCCGGCAGAGCCGAGGGACCCGGTGGACGCCCTGCACGCCGCGGTGTCCGCGCCCACCGGCCGGATCGGCCATTCGGGGGTGCGACGTGCGCCGGCTCGGCGAAGATCCGGTGAGTCGAATGGCGCCACATCGGACGGCTGGTGGTTCGCATGGCGCCTGATGGCCAGCAACAACCGCAGGCTGGCCAGGGGTGTCACCAGTTTCACCTCCCGCCCGAACGTCGTGGACGCGATCACGCGGCTGAAGTCCGAACCGGAAGGCATCACGGCTCAGGTGCTGACCGACCCGCAGAACGGCAGCTGGGGCTGGCGCGCCGAGTTCGACGGCATCGCGGTGGCCGCGTGTCCGCACCGCTATGAACGGGAACGGGACTGTCGCACCGGTTTCGGCCGGTTCATCGACGCCATTCCCCGCGCGCTGCTCGCCGACGGCGCCATGATCCTGCGGGACCGCCGTGGCCCGGCGCCAGCCATCTTCACCATCGAGGAGCCGCGCCGATGGCCGGCCTGACGACACGCGCCAGTACCGGCCGGCACGCCAAACCGGACGGTCCGGACGGCGCAGGCCCGATACCGATCCGGCGGCGACGCGAGTCGAAGGCGAAGTACGGGCTCACCGACCGGGTCTTCCGCGGCGTCGCGCGGTCGGGCGGCGGGCTGGTGCTCCTCATCATGGTGCTTGTCGGCACGTTTCTCGCCTACCGTGCCGCGGAAGCGTTGCGGCACGCGGGTTTCTCGTTCCTGACGACGCAGGCCTGGAACCCGGACGGCGGCGGATTCGGCATCGCGGCGGTGATGGTCGGCACGATTCTGATCGCGCTCGTCGCCGTCGTCGTCGCCCTGCCGCTGGCGATGGGCGCCGCGCTCTACATCGTCGAGTACGCGCCCCGCCGGATCCAGCGTGGCCTGATCAGCCTCGTCGACCTGATGGCCGCCGTCCCGTCCGTTGTGTACGGGTTGTGGGGGGCGTTCTTCTTGCAGTGGAAGATCATCAGCCTTTCCAAGTGGATCAGCGACTGGTTCGGCTGGATCCCACTGTTCAAGGTGGACGGCGCCCGGCGGGGCGATCCACTTGCCACGGCGACCGTCTACACGTCGTCGACGTTCATCGCGGGGATCGTGGTGGCGATGATGGTGGCACCGATCGCGTGTTCGATCATGCGCGAGGCGTTCGGGCAGGCCCCGCCCGGCGAGCGGGAGGGCGCGTTCGCGCTCGGTGCGACGCGCTGGGGGATGATCAGAAGCGTCGTGCTGCCGTTCGGCCGGGGCGCGATCGTCGGCGGCACCATGCTCGGGCTCGGCAGGGCGCTCGGCGAGACGATCGCCGTCGTCATGATCATCTCGCCGGTGTTCCGGATCCAGCCGCACATCCTGCAGAACGGCACCAGTTCGATCGCGTCGCTGATCGCGCTGCGGGTCGGGGAAGCCAGCCCCTTCGCGATCAGCGCGTTGATGGCGGCCGGGTTGGCACTGTTCGCGTTGACACTGCTGGTGAACTTCGCGGCCGCATCGGTCGTGGCCCGGTCGCGCTCCGGCGCGGTGAGCGACGGCTGACGCGATGACGACACTGAAGTCCGCCCCGGTCGGCGCCACCGAGCCGGAAACACAGCCGACCCCGCGCACGACGCTGCCGGACCGGACCGGCCCGACCGGCCAGCAGACACCACGGCACCTCGGCACCATCCGGACAACGGACGTGCTGTCGCTGATCGGCGCGCTGGCCGCGTCGCTGACCATGACCGGTCTACTGTGGACTCAGCTGTCGCCGTTCACCGGAGTGCTCGGATACGTTGTCACGAGCTGGATCCTGTTCGTGCTCGGGTACGCGCTGCTGGTCTCGTTCGACGAGAACCGGCCGACCATGTGGGACCGCGTCACGTCGCTCGTGGTGCACTCGCTGGCTGTCGTGCTGCTCGGCGTGCTGGTGTTCGTGATCTACTACACCTTCGACCGCGGCTGGTCGGCCATAGTGCACAGCAACTTCTTCACGCAGGACCTGCGCAACGCCGGCCCGCTCGACCCGCTCACCGTCGGCGGCATCAAGCACGCGATCGTCGGCACGCTGATCGAGATCGGTATCACGCTGTCGATCGCGGTGCCGCTCGGCCTGCTCGGCGCGGTGTTCCTGCACGAGGTGCCCGGCCGCTTCAGCCGGTTCGTGCGCACGGTCGTCGAGGCGATGACCGCGCTGCCGGACATCCTGGCCGGGCTTTTCATCTACGCCACGCTGATCCTGATCCTCGGTTTCGACTCGTCCGGCTTCGCGGCGTCGTGCGCGCTGGCCGTGACGATCCTGCCGATCATTATCCGTGCCGGCGACGTGGTGCTTCGTCTCGTGCCGGGCAACCTGACCGAGGCCTCCTACGCGCTCGGCGCCGGGCAGTGGCGCACCGTGTGGCACATCCTGCTGCCGACCGCCCGCTCGGGTCTGGCCACCGCGGTCATCCTCGGTGCCGCGCGCGCGATCGGCGAGACCAGCCCGGTGCTGCTGACCGCAGGGTTCACCGCTGACCTGAACACCAATCCGCTGCACGGTCCGATGGTGTCGCTGCCGCTGGAGGCCTACGAGGCCGTGCAGTCCCCCGAGCCGGCCATGATCGCGCGTGGGTTCGGCTCCGCGGCCACGCTGCTGGTTCTGGTTCTGGTGCTGTTCGCGGTGGCACGGAAGATCGGCGGCCGGGGTGCGGGACAGCTCACCGTCCGGCAGCGCCGCCGCCGCGTCCGCGCGTCATCGCGGGACCGCGACCGGTTCGCCGCACGCAACCGAATCGTCGACCAGCGGCAGCCATTGGCTCAACAGTTGCTCGGGCCACCCCCGGACACCGCGACATGAGGAACACCGCGTCATGAGGAGACCCCACGTCATGACAGGCCATCACACGACAATCCGATCCCGCCGACCCCGATCCCGCTGGCGCCGGATCGCCGCGCTGGGCACCGTGCTGGCGGCCCTGTTCGGCTCGTCGGTCGCGGCCGCACTGCCGGCGGTCGCGGCGAACCCCTCGTACGTGCCGATCTCCGGCTCCGGCTCGACGTGGTCGTTCAACGCGATCGACGCGTGGCGCAAGAACGTCGTGCAGTACGCGATGACCATCAACTACGCCCAACAGGGCTCGACGGCCGGCCGCAACGCGTTCAAGTCCGGCACCGTCGACTGGGCCGCGTCGGACATCCCGTACGGCGTGCAGGACGGCACCAACTACGACCCGCCGCCGGACACCCGCCCCTTCGTCTACATGCCGGACACCGCGGGCGGCACGACGTTCATGTACAACCTCGCGATCGCCGGCCACCGGGTCACGAACCTTCGCCTGTCCGGATCGACGATCGCCGGCATCTTCACCGGCACGATCACCAACTGGAGCGACCAGGCCATCAAGCAGGACAACCCGGGCCTGACCCTGCCGGCGATCCAGATCGTGCCGGTGGTCCGTTCGGACGGCTCGGGCGCCACCGCGCAGTTCACCCAGTGGCTGGTGGCGACGCAGGGTCCACTGTGGAATGCCTACTGCGCGAAGGTCCAGCGCAACCCGTGCACGCAGACGTCGGCCTACCCGGTCTCCCCGGGGATGGTCGGGCAGTCCGGCGACCTCGGCGTGTCCGGCTATGTGGCACAGACAGGGGCGGCCGGCGCGATCGGCTATGTCGAGTACTCGTACGCGTTGAACGCCGGTTTCCCGGTGGCGAAGGTGCTCAACAAAGCCGGCTACTACACCGAGCCGACCCCGGGACACGTCGCGGTGTCGCTGCTCGATGCCCAGATCAACATGAATCCGGACCCGAAGGTATATCTCACCCAGAACCTGTCGGGGGTCTACACCGACCCGGACGCGCGTACCTACCCGCTGTCGAGCTATTCGTACATGATCCTGCCGACCACGAGCGTGGACAAGTTCAACGCGGTCAAGGGCCTGACCCTCGGTGACTTCGGCAAGTACCTGTTGTGCCAGGGACAGAACCAGGTCGATCAACTCGGCTATTCGGCGCTGCCGATCAACCTGGTGCAGGCCGGTTTCAGCCAGTTGCGCAAGATTCCCGGCGCGAACATTTCGAACATCAACATCCAGTCCTGCAACAATCCCACGTTCTCCACCAACGGCACCAACACCCTTGCGGTGAACGATCCCTTGCCGGCGGCGTGCGACAAGGCGGGCCCGACCCAGTGCACTGCGGGCACCGGGGGCGCACATGGCACGTCGACGCCGGTCAACCCGGGCGCCGGAGGCAGCGGCGGCGCGGGCGCGGGGGGCGCGGGTGCCGGCGCCGGCGCGGGGACCGGTGCGGGCGCGGGGGCGGGTGCCACGTCTGCGGGCGCGGCGGCCAGCCAGGCGAACTG
>DATBCR010000668.1:0-2323 GCA_036270375.1 Pseudonocardiaceae bacterium
GGCCGACCCCGACCACGACGGCCTCGGTCGTCGAGCCGGTGTCGTCGTAGGCCTCGCGCATCCTGGTCAGCAGGAACACCTCGTAGTCCATCGACAGTCCGAACAGGAACGCGAACACGAACATCGGGATGTACGTGTCCAGCGACCCCGTCGCGCCGACCCCGCCCAGCAGTGCCGCGCCGTGCCCCTCCTGCCACACCAACTCGATCGCACCGAGCACCGCGCCGATCGACAACAGGTTCACCAGCACCGCCTTGGCCGCCAGCAGCACCGACCGGAACGCACGTACCAGCAGCACGAACGACACCAGTGACAACAGCGCCACAAGCAGGGCGAAGCGCCCGTAGACGGCGTGCGAGAAGTCCGCGTCCGTCGCCCCCGATCCGCCGACCCGCGCGTCCGGCCAGGTCGCGGCCACCGCACCACGGACCGCGGCCACGGTGTCCTGACCCGCCGCACTGCCCGACTCCGCAACGGGAACGACGTCCACCACCGCCGTGCCCGCCTTGCGCCACGCCGGTTCCGTCGGCGCGATCGCGGTCAGCACGCCGGACCGGCTCGTCAGGCCAGCGGCGACCGCGGCCGGATCGTCGCGGGCCGGCACCAGCACCTCGATCGGCGTCAACACCCCGGTCGGCACCCCGGCGGCGCGCAGCGCCACCAGTCCGTCGTATGCCGGACCGGAAGCCGCAAGTCCGGTCGACTGCTCCTCGCCGACCTGAATCCGCAGCGCGAACGAGCCCAGCAGCAGCAGCCCCGCCACACCCGCGACCACCGCGACCCACCGGAACCGCACGACCCCTCGCGCCCATGCCGTCCACACCGGTCCCGCTGTGGTGCGTCGCCGACGCCGCGGCCAGTCGAGACGCTGCCCGGCCACCGTGAGCAACACCGGCATCAGCGTGACCGTCACCAGTACCGACAACAGCGGAATCAACAGGCCCGCGTAGCCGACGCCGCGCAGGAACGACACCGGCAGCACCACCAGCGACAGCAACCCGACCGCCACGGTCGTGCCGCTGAGCACCACGGCCCGGCCGGCCCGTGCCATCGCCCGATGCACCGCCTCCTCGGCGGAATGGCCCTGTGCCAGCTCCTCCCGCCAACGCGTGACCAGGAGCAACGAGTAGTCGATGGCGACGCCGAGGCCGATCAGCCCGACCAGGTACTCCACGATCACGTTGACGTCGGTGACCAACGTGAGCAGACCGACCAACAGCAGTGTCGCCAGAATCGCCACCGCCGCCAGCAGCAGCGGGACCAGTGCCAGCAGTGACCCGAACACGAACGCCAGCACGACCAACGCGCCGAGCCCGCCGATCAGGGTCAGGCTGAGCACCTCGGCACCGGCTGACGTGCTGCCCTTGTGGTTGGTCAGCAGGCCGATGCCGGTCACGCGCACCGTGCTGCCCGGTGGGAGCGCGGTCGTGAGTGCGGCGCTGATCGTGGCGGCCGGATCGGGATCGTTGCTGGTGTCGCCCGGGTACACCAGACCGAACGTGGTCCGGCCGTCGGCACTGGCGAATCGCCGGTCCCCGGTACTGGCAAGGGAGACCACCCGAGCCGGCACATCGCCCGCGACCGCCGCGAACCCGCGCGCCAGATCGGCCCGCACGCCGGGCGAGTCGACCGTGCTGCCGGCCGGCAGGGTGATGACCGGGACCGTCGGATGGCCGCCGCCGCCGTAGGTCGTGAAGATCGCGGAGTTGGCCTGGTAGCCGGGCTGGTCGGGCAGTGTGACGTCGGGCGACATCCGTTTGGTCACCGGGCCCACCAGGAGCACGCCCAGTACGAACACCAGGCTCCAGGTGAGCACGACGAACAGTTTGTGGCCCAGCAGCCAGCCGGACAGGCGCCGCACGGTTCCTCCTAAGGGGAATTCGACTCGAACAGTGGCAACACGAGATGCGGCGGACACCGTTGCTCGTGCGGTAGGACACAGCGGGACGGGGCAAGTCCGTGCGCGTCCGCGATCGCTTCGGTGGTACCGAAATCGCGGGCGTACCGAGGAAAGGCGCCGCGGGCGACGTGTACCAGCAGTCGGTGGCCGGCCAGGAAGCGGTAGCCGGTCGGTACGAGCGACACCGTCGCGTCGTCGTCCGATCGCACCCGCATCACGCCGTCACAGACCGGGCGGGACACACCTGCCGGGTCGACGTCGCACAGCCGCACAACCAGGTCGACGGATACCGTCACGAGCCGAACCGGCAGCACCGCACGAACATCGCCGAGGATGTCGAGCGCACGCGTCAGTGGTTCGCCGGTGTAGACCAGGATGTCGGCCCTTGCCTCGACAGCACGGGCGTCCTGCCGTGGTGGTGCG
>DATBCR010000669.1:0-7512 GCA_036270375.1 Pseudonocardiaceae bacterium
CCAGCTTGCCGCCCTCCTGTTCCTTGCGGATCAGGGCCATCTTGTCCTCGGGTTTTGCCTCGGCGAGGAAGTCGTCAACGCCGGCCTCGGCCGCGATCGCCTTGGCGGTCAACGGGTTGTCGCCGGTCACCATCACCGTGCGGATGCCCATCGTGCGCAGTTCGGCGAACCGTTCGGAGATCAGCGGCTTGACCACGTCCGACAGCCGGATCACCCCGCGCACCAACGCCACACCGCTACCGGTGACCTCGGCACAGACCAGGGGTGTACCGCCGTCCTGGCTGATCCGGTCGACGACCACCTTGACCTCATCGGGCACCGTGCCGCCGTGCTCGACCACCCAGTCCCGCACCGAGTTGCCGGCGCCCTTGCGGACCTGTCGGCCGTCGATGTCGATACCGCTCATCCGGGTCTGCGCGGTGAACGCCACGAACTCGCCGGACTTCTCCGGTTCGCTCGCTTCGGTTGCCAGGCCGTACTTCTCCGCACACAGGTCGAGGATGCTGCGGCCTTCTGGGGTGCCGTCGGCGAGGCTGGACAACCGGGCCGACGCGGCCAGCTCCCGCGCCGTGGACGTGCCGACCGGGATCAGCTCGGTCGCCCGGCGGTTGCCGAAGGTGATGGTGCCGGTCTTGTCCAACAACAGCGTGTCCACGTCCCCGGCCGCCTCGACCGCACGACCGGACATCGCCAACACGTTGCGCTGCACCAGGCGGTCCATCCCCGCGATCCCGATCGCGGAGAGCAGCGCACCGATGGTGGTCGGGATCAGACACACCAGCAGCGCGGTCAGCACGATCACCGACTGCACCGCACCGGCGTAGCCGGCCATCGGCTGCAACGCCACCACGGCCAGCAGAAAGACGATCGTCAACACGGCCAGCAGAATGGTCAGCGCGATCTCGTTCGGTGTCTTCTGCCGCGATGCGCCTTCCACCAGGGCGATCATCCGGTCCACGAACGACTCGCCCGGCTTGGTCGAGATCCGTACCACCACGCGATCGGACAGCACGGTGGTGCCGCCGGTGACCGCCGACCGATCGCCCCCGGACTCCCGGATCACCGGGGCGGATTCGCCGGTGATGGCCGACTCGTCGACCGTGGCGATGCCATCGACCACGTCACCGTCGCCGGGGATCACCTCACCGGCTTCGACGACCACCAGGTCACCGATGCGCAGATCGGTGCCGGGAACCTGTTCCTCGGTGCCGTCCCGGGTGCGGCGGCGGGCGATCGTGTCCTTTTTGGACGCACGAAGGCTTGCGGCTTGGGCTTTGCCCCGACCTTCCGCCACTGCCTCCGCCAGGTTCGCGAATACGACGGTGAACCACAGCCACACCGTGGTGATGATCGTGAACGCGTCGGGTTGGCTGACCGCGAACACGGTCGAGAGCAGCGACCCGACCCACACCACCATCATCACCGGATTGCGCATCTGGTGACGGGGGTTGAGCTTGCGCAGCGCGTCGGGCAGCGACACCCACAGCTGTCGCGGGTTGAACGCGCCGGCGTGGATCCGGCCGGCGTTCTCGGCGTGGTGCTGCTCCAGCTCCCGCTGGGTGCGGGGTTTGGTGGATGTCGCGGTCATGACGTGGCCTCCGCGATCGGGCCGAGAGCGAGGGCGGGGATGAACACGATCGCCGCGACCAGCACGATCGTGCAGGTGACCATCGAGGCGGCCAGCACACCCGTGGTCGGCAGGGTGCCGGCGGTTGCCGGGATCTTCTTCTGTGTGGCCAGCGCACCGGCCAACGCGAGCACCGCGATGATCGGCACGAACCGGCCGAAGCCCATCGCGATTCCCAACGTGGACTGGAAGAAGTCGCTCGTCACGGTGATCCCGGCGAACGCGCTGCCGTTGTTGTTCGACGCCGACGTGTAGGCGTACAACACTTCGGAGAAGCCGTGCGCCCCGGAGTTGTTCAGCGCCGCCCCCGTCGCGGGTAGCGCGATCGCCAACCCGGCCAGCACGAGTACCAGGGTGGGCATGGCAAGGATCGCGACCGAGGCCATGGTGACCTCACGCTTGCCAAGCTTCTTGCCCAGATACTCCGGGGTCCGCCCGACCATCAGGCCGGCAAGGAACACCGCGATGATCGCCATCACCAGGATCGAGTAGATCCCGGTACCGACACCACCCGGCGTCATCTCGCTGAACATCATGTTGAGCATCGCGCCGCCGCCACCGAGCCCGGAGAGGCTGTCGTGGGCGGCGTTGATCGCACCCGTGGACGTGGCGGTGGTGGAGTTGGCGAACAGGGCGGATGCGTTGATCCCGAAGCGGGTTTCCTTGCCCTCCATACCGGAACCGGCCAGCAGTGCGGCCTTGCCGACCGGGTGGGCCTCGGCCCACCAGATCACGGAGAGCATCGCGCCCCACAGCACGGCCATCGCCGACAGCAACGTGTAGCCCTGCTTCTTGTTGTCCACCATGATCCCGAGCGTGCGGGTCAACGCGACCGGGATCATCAGGATGAGGAAGATCTCGATGAAGTCGGTGTATCCATTCGGGTTTTCGAACGGGTGCGCGGAGTTGGCGTTGAAGATGCCGCCGCCGTTGTTGCCCATCTCCTTGATGGACTCCTCGCTGCCGGCCGGGGCCAGCGCGATGGTGTGCCCGGCGCCGCCGAGGCCGGTGACGGTGGTGCCGGAGCGCAGGGACTGCACCACGCCGAACCCGATCAGCACGAGGGCGAACAGGAAGGACAGCGGCAGCAGGATGCGGACCGTGCAGCGCACGATGTCCACCCACAGGTTCCCGAGCCGGTCGGTCTGTGCGCGGACGAACCCGCGGATCAACGCGATCGCCACGACGATGCCGGTTGCCGCGGACAGGAAATTCTGGACCGTCAGGCCCAGCATCGGGACCGCCGAGCCCAGGGTGGTTTCGGGGACGTAGGACTGCCAGTTGGTGTTGGTGACGAAGCTGATCGCGGTGTTGAACGCCATCGCCGGTGCGACCGCCGAGTGTCCGAACGCCAGTGGCAGCCACTGCTGGATCCGTTGCAGCACATACAACAGCACGACACCGGCGAAGGAGAAGCCGAGCACGCCGTACGCGTAGGTGCTCCACCGCTGTTCGGAGTCCGGGTCGACCCGCACCAGCCGGTAGACGAACCGTTCCAGCCGCCAGTGTTTCGCTGACGTGAACACGTGCGCCATGTAATCGCCCAACGGTTTGTGGACCAGCGCGAGGGCGAGCAGCAGCAGGCCGACCTGTCCTAGGCCGGCCCATGTCGAGGACATCAGAATTTCTCCGGTCGGATCAGCGCGACGAACAGGTAGATGAGCAACAGCAGCGCCAGCACGCCACCCACGACGTTGGCGAGGGTTCCGGATCCGGTCATCGCAGTTTCTCCAGGCCGCGCACCATCAACGCCAGCAAGCAGAAAACGCCGATCGTGAGTGCGACGTAGGCCACATCAGCCATTCGTGCAGCCCTTCTCCTCAAGGTCCGTGGCGGGCCTTGCCAGCACCACCTGCGTCAGCGTGCACCCGCCACTGGTCCATTTGGGATCACATGACGGGTCCTTGACTGTGCGGCGGCCCGTGTTTACGCGTCCCTGACGCGCCGGTCGCGGACTGGCCACTCTGAGTAGCCGCCTGAATGCCGCAGCGCGTTCCCCGTTCGTGCTTTGCATGCCGAATAGCGGAAATGCATGGAGCGGCCGGCGATATGTGGCGAGGACGGCGAACAATGGCTAGCCTGGGCGTGCAAAAGGGGCGAACACTTTATTTGGGGGATACATGACAACGTTACATGGCACGGCAACGTCCGGAGTGGAGGTTCCGCACGGCTTCGACCTGCCGGCCGGACGGTTCGGCCGGATGTTTCCCACGCTCACCGCGCGCACGCCGACCGGACTGCCGATGGCCGAGGAGTTCGGTCTGCCGGGCGGAAAACTCGACGGCGGCCAGACCACACCGACGGAGGACAACCCGAGTCTCGCCGCGGGCTTCACGTTTTTCGCGCAGTTCATCGACCACAACATCACCTTCGACCCGACCACGGTGCTCGGCCAGATCACCGAGGCGACCGGTGTGACCGACTTCCGGCCGCCCCGACTGGACCTGGCCCACCTCTACGGCGCGGGCCCGACGGTGCACCCGTATCTCTACGATCCCACGTCCCACGGCACCGAACTGGCCACCTCGACCGATGGCGTCGACCTCGCGCGGACCACCACCGCGACCGCGTTGATCGGTGATCCGCGCAACGACGAGAACATGCTGCTCGCCCAGCTGCATCTCGCGTTCATCAAGTTCCACAACGCTCTCGTCACGGACCTGCGTGCCGGCAAGATCACCGATGTGTTCGGCGACCTGCTCGGACCGAAGCCGCCGGACGAGCCGCCGACCGAGCAGCCCGGCGCCACCATCGACCAGTTGCTGGACGTCGCGAACTACTACGACGGCGCCTTCGCCAAGGCACAGCGACTGGCCCGTTGGCACTACCAGTGGATCATCGTGCACGAATTCCTGCCCGCCGTCGGTGATCCGGCCGTCGTCGCCGATGTCGAACGTGACGGGCCGCGGTTCTACCGGCCCGGCGAGCGCGCATTCATGCCGGTGGAATTCGCCGTCGCCGGATTCCGTGCGTTGGGCCACCCGAGCATCCGCTCCAGCTACCAGGTCAATCCCACGTTCACGGCCAAGATCTTCCCGGACGACCCGGACGCGCCGACCAGCCCGCGCACGGACCTGCGGGGCGGACCGGTGGACGCCGCGCACGCCGTGGACTTCTCGTTCTTCTTCGCCACCAGCCCGACCCGACGGCCGCAACACACGAAGCGTTTCGACGCCACCCTGAACACCCAACTGCTGGACCTGCCGGTCAGCGCGGTACCCGGTGCCCACGCGGGAGCGCTGGCGCGGCCGCTGGCGTCGTTGGCGGTACGGAACCTGTTGCGCAGTGAGACATTGGGCCTGCCGTCCGGCCAGGACGTGGCACGCAAGCTCGGCCATGAGCCGCTGTCGGACCAGCAGTTGGATTCCACCGGCCCGATCTACCTGTGGTACTACCTGCTCAAGGAGGCACTGATCCTCGGCGGCGGCGCACGTCTCGGTCCGGTGGGCACCCGGATCGTCGCCGAGACGCTGATCGGCATGCTCGACGCCGACCCCAACTCCTACCGCTCGGCCTACCCGACCTGGCGGCCGACCCTACGCAACGCACACGGCGACTTCGGCATCGTCGACCTGCTCCGCATCGCGGGCGCCCCCGGCGCCGAACCTCTGGCGTGAAGATCGGGTACGGCTCGCCCGGGTGGGTGGGCCGTACCCGTGTCACGGCACGGGCCGTCGGCGCACACTGGTGATCGCACGTAGCGACCCCGGCGTACGGAGGGCTCGACATGGTGGCGCCAACCAGCTATCGGACCGACCGCCCAGCTGTCCCGACCCGCACACTGTTGCGGGTCATCGTGGCGTTGCGGATCTTCGTGGGGGTTGACTGGCTCAGCAACGCACTGGCCAAGCTGATCAACGTCGACACGTTCCACTGGGGATTCACGACGTTCAACCTCGTCGACCGGAACACGGCGATGGCGATCGCGCGCCAGGCCGCCACCAGCACGTCGATCGCGCCGTTGCGCGCTTTCTACACCAACGTCGTACTGCCCAACTGGGGCTTCTTCCAGTGGTTCCTCACCGCCGCTGAGTTCGCGGTCGGACTCGGCCTGCTGCTGGGCATCGCCACCCGGCTGGCCGCGATCGGTGGGCTGCTGCTGATCGCCCCGATCTGGATCATGCTGGCGACCACCAATCAGTACCTGTGGACGTACCCACTGGATATCTTCCCGCTCGTGCTGCTGGCCATCGTGCCGGCCGGCCGGCTGGCCGGATTCGACGGCAGGCTGGCCGCACGGCTCGGTGCGAGGTGGCCTTTCTGACCACGCACCAACGTGATCAGCGCGCGGCTCGGCCGCCACGGATCAGGAAGTCCCGCTCGGCGTCCGTCGGCGCAAGTGCGGCAGCGCGCCCGTACGCGGCCGCGGCGTCGTCGGCACGGCCCAACCGGCGAAGCAGATCGGCCCGGGTGGCGTGAAACGGGTGATAGCCGTCCAGATCCAGCGTGTCGACCAACGCGAGCGCGGCGGCCGGACCGTGCACCTCGCCGACGGCGACGGCCCGATTGAGCGCGACGACCGGTGTCGGCGCGAGCGCGAACAACTGGTCGTACAGGGCCAGGATCTGCGACCAGTCGGTCAGTTCGGCGCTCGGGGCGTCCGTGTGCACGGCGTTGATGGCCGCCTGCAACTGGTACACACCGGGCCGGTCGCGATGCAGGCACCACCGCACGATCGCTTGGCCTTCGATGATCAACGCCCGATCCCACTGCCCTCGGTCCTGCTCGGCAAGCAGGACGACACGGCCGTCCGGCCCCGTGCGCGCGGCGCGGCGGGACTCGCTCAACAGCAGCAGTGCCAACAAACCGGCCACCTCCGGCTCATCCGGCATGAGCGTGCGGAGGATCCGAGCCAGCCGGATCGCCTCCGTACACAGGCCGGCGTCGGCCGGACCGGTCAGGCCTGCGGTGTAGACGAGGTAGACGACGGCCAGCACGGAGTGCAGACGGTCCGGCAACTCGTGATCGGCGGGCACCCGGTACGGGATTCGCGCCGCCTTGATCTTGCGCTTGGCCCGCACGAGACGGACCGCCATCGTCTGCTCGGCCACCAGCAGGGACCTGGCAACGTCCCGAGTGGACAGACCGCCGACCAGCCGCAGGGTCAGTGCCAGCCGCGCTTCGGCGGACAGCGCGGGGTGACAGCAGGTGAAGATCAGCCGAAGCCGGTCATCGGGCACCGGCCCCACCTCCTCGCGCCAGGCACCGCCGGGGTCGGGCGCGAGCACCGCCACCTCGCCGAGCAGTTCCCGCCCCCGTGACTCGCGGCGCAACCTGTCGACGGCGCGGTTGCGCGCGGTCGTGGTGATCCAGCCCCCCGGGTTCGGCGGCACACCGTCGGCCGCCCACTTGGCCAACGCGACGACGAACGCCTCCTGCACCGCGTCCTCGGCGACGTCGATGTCGCCGAAGGCGCGGATCAGGGCGGCCACCGATCGGCCGGACTCCGCGCGGAAGATCCGGCCGACCTCGGCGTCATCGGTGGCGCACACCAGAAACTCAGGCCCCTGGTTCGTCCGCGAACGGGCGGACCTCGATCGGTGCGTTGATGATCGTGGTGACTTTGGACGCCCACGCCAGCGCGGCGTCCAGGTCGGGAGCGTCGATGATGTAGAAGCCGCCGAGGTGTTCCCTCGCCTCCACGAAGGGGCCGTCGGTGGTCAGGACCGAGCCGTTGGCGCCGCGCACGACGGTCGCGGTGTCCGGTGCGTGCAGCCGGCCGCCGAAGACCCAGGTGCCGGTCGACTTCATCTCCTGTTCGAGGCGGATGACCCGCTCGTAGGTCTGCCGCATCTCCTGCTCGGTCATCGGGTCTCCGGTGGCACCCTCGACGCTGTGGGCGGACAACAGGTACTTCGTCATGACAGGTCCTCCTCGTGCGGGCA
>DATBCR010000670.1:0-4147 GCA_036270375.1 Pseudonocardiaceae bacterium
CCGACACCCGTTGGAACACCAGGGAGAAGATCCGCGAGCCAAGGTTGGCCAGCCCGGTCGGGATCGCCCTCGTACGCCGGATACCCCACACGATGTCCGCGCCGGTCCGCCACTCGTCAAGGAACCGGCCGATCACCTCCAGCGGCTCCTGCAGATCCGTGCTGAGCGTGATGACGGCATCACCCCGGCACAACTGGAGGCCGGCAGTGATGGCCGCGTGCGAACCGAAGTTCCGCGACAACCGCACGACCCGCGCCACATCGCCCTCCTGGAGGGCGTCCACGACCAGTTGAGCCGTGCCGTCGGACGAACCGTCGTCCACGAGCACCAGTTCGAAGTCGACGTCCGAGTGCGCCGCACGGATCTCGCGGAAGAAGCCGACAAGTCCGGCGGCGTTCTCGGCCTCGTTGAACGCGGGAGCGAGCAAGGTCACCAGCCGGCGGGGCTTGGCACCGCCATTGGCCGAAGATGAGGTGTTCACGCGGTGAGTTCCCCTTCCGCGGGAGTGATGTCGGATTGGTCGCGGCGCCGACGGCGCGACAGCCATGGCGCCACGATCAGGCCGATCGCGAGCAGACCGCCGAGGATGGCGGCGACAATGGACACATTGGTGCCGGGCGGGCTCCAGCTCAGCTGTACCTGGCCGTTGCCGACACCGGCCGGCAGGTCGACCACGACCAGCCCGGCCGGACCGTTCCGTACGGTCGCCGCCTGGCCGTTCACGGTGGCCGTGTAGCCGGGCCAGTCGAGCCGGGCGAACGTCAACGATGCCGGGCCGTCACCGGTGCGTTGGTAGGACAGCGTTTCTTCGGTCGTGCCGTTCATCGAGTCGGCGGTCACCTGGACGCCGTCGGTGACGTCGGACAGCCGCCCGCCCGGCCATTGCAGCGGCGCGTCCCGCTTGTAGACCGTGACCAGTCCGGTCTGCTCGTCGGCCGGTGAGCGGTGCCAGCCGGTGGGCGGTGGCGCGTTCCGGGTGTCGATCAGGGCGTTCTGCACCACGATGGTCTGTGCGCGCATCAGGTCGGCGAACGGTGCCGAGTAGTCGGCCGGTCGCTGCCACAGTGTCTGCCACGCCTGCGGGCAGGTCGTCGTGCCCTGGTAGATCATGCAGAGCGCGTTGTCCATTTTGGTGTAGCCGATGCCGCTGTAGGCCGTGGGGCTCTCCACCCCGGCCACGCTGTACTCCGAGCCGAACAGCACGTCCTTGTAGGCCCTGTCCGGCAACAGGTCCGAACCCGCGAAGTCGGACATGTTCGCTATCTGGACGGTCACGCCCTGGTATTTGGCGAACTGTGCCTTGAGTTGCTTGGTGCTGTTCGGGAACTGGTAGTCGATCACGTTGTAGTTGCCGGGGAACCAGTGCACCTGCAGGCCGAGCACCACGAGGATCCCGACCATCAGCACGGCGAAACCGGACCGGCTGTTGATGCCGAACCTGATCAGCAGGGCGACGAGGCCCAGCACCACCGCCGTGCCGATCAATTCCTCGAACTTGTGGTTGGGTCGCTCACCCCAGGCCAACCAGGCCCCGAACATGATGATCGCCACCGACGCGAGCACCCGCCGCCGCCGGTAGGTGGTGTGCAGGCCTTGGTTGACCAGCAGGCCCCAGATGATCGCGACCGGGAACCAGAAGTAGTCGATCAGCCGCAGCGGCCACCGGAACAGCCAGATCTGCGACGGGCCGAGCATGAGCATCAGGTACATCAGGCCGAACACGTAGAGCCCGATGTACGGCCGCCACTGCTCGCGCAGCAGCCGCCATTTCAGCCACGGCAGCATGGGCAGCACGAACCAGGCCAGGTACACCGCAGGCACCGTGAGAAAGCTGGACCCGAAGTTGGTGATCTCCGGCTGTACGTTCGGCGAGCTCATCTCAAGCAGATTGGTCAGGCTGGGCTTGAGGAAGCCGTCGTTGAAGGTGCCGCTGCCGGCACGGTAGCCCACCGATTCGCTCAGTAGCAGCGGCAGGAACACCATGACATTGAGCAGCAACACGCTCAGTCCGGCCACCGCCATCGCAACGGCCCGGCGGCGCACACCGGTGAACCACGCTTCGACCATCATCGCGAGGATGAGCAGTCCCACCGCGAGCAGGCTGTACGGGTTGCCGAGCGAGCAGGCCAGATAGCCCGTGATGACCAGCCAGAATGCCGACCGGCCCTGCCTGGTGAGCCGGGCGGTCCACCACACCCACGGAATGAGCGCCGTCGTCATCAGCGCGTTGACCCACGCGGTGGAGTCCATGAAGAACGAGTAGCCGGCGAACGGCAGCATCGCGCCGATGACCGCGGCCAGCGAGCGCCGGATGCCGTAGTTGCGCGCCAGCAGGTAGCTGCCGCCCGCCATGATCAGCATGAAGAAGATCTTGCCGACGGCGATGCCGACGGCGAGATTGTCGATGGGGTAGGTGGCGATGGCCACCGCGACCACGAGCGGGTTCCACATCCCGGTCGCGCCTTCGGCCGAGAAGTCGCCGCCGCGCCACATGTCCAGGTTGAGCAGCGGAATGTGGCCGTGCAGGTACGCGTCGGCGATCCGGTGCCACACCGGGACGCCCACACCGGCGGTGTCGTCCCAGAAGTAGAAGATGTGGTTGCCGATCAGCGGCAGGCACGCGCCGATGGCGACAACGGCGAACATGATGACCGGGGCGAGAAAACGGCTGTTGGTGCCGAAGCGACGCGGCCGCCCGTCGGCGGGAGGTTCGGCCGGCTCGGTGTCGACCCGTTCAGTGGCCGTACTCAAGCTCATCTTCGACAACCATCCTCGACCTGACAGGCATGGCGGCGGCCGGGTCAGCACGCCGATTCGGACCACGGTCCGACCATGCTGGCCGTAACCGCCAGACCACACGGTACCGAGGCGCCGAAACAAGGGCGTAACAGGCCACCGTTGAAACGACGGGTGCCTGAACACGGTCTGCCGTGTTCAGGCCGCCCTATCCGAGGTGGCCGGATTGTGCGATCGTCAGGGCACCGTCCGCTGGATATACGGCGGCTGACGATGGGGGAAAGAACATGAAAGCCAATAGGAGACCTCGCTTAGCCATGGCCGCTCGGCTGGCGGTCGCCACGCTGCTCGGCGCGGCGGTCCCGCTGATCCTGCCCGGCGCGGGCCAAGCGGCGGCGGCCACGGTGACGTGCACGAGCAACACGCACGTGTTCGATGTCCGCGGCAACGGCGATCTCTGGCTCTACGACCACACCGCGCCGACTACCGGGGCGTTCACCTGGGCCAACGTGCACATGATCGGCGCCGGTTTCACCGGCACCATCCTCGGCGGTGCCGGCGGTGACATCTACCGGATCACCGCGGACGGCACGTTGCGCCTGTACAACTTCTCCAACGGCGGCTGGACCAACGCGGGCGGCACGGCGATCGGCAGCGGTTTCCAGATGTTCGCGCCGAACATGATCACGTCCGACTCCGCCGGCCGGATCTACGCGGCGAACCAGTTCGGCGAGCTGTTCATGTATCACTACGACAAGGCCACCCGAACCTGGGACGACGGTGCCGGCACACCGATGGACCTCGGATGGAACTTCTTCGCCCAGAACGGATACGTCCAGATCACGGCGGCCGGCGACGGGGTCGTCTACGCCGTGGACAAGGCAGGCGCGCTGTTCCGCTACCGCTACGACCCGCACTCGCAGCGATGGACGGAGTACGGGCGACGGGTGGGCGCCGGCTTCGACGGCCCGATCTTCTCGCCCGGCGGCGACGTCCTGTACCTGCGCAACCTGAACGCAGGCACGATCAACTGGTACCACTTCAACGACGACACCGGCACCTGGGACAACGGTGGCGGCGGCCGCCTCGTCGGTGCGGGCTTCGACTGGTCGAACCATCCGTACGTCACGTCCGGCACGGACACCTGCGCCGGGCCCACTCCGGCCCCGGTCGCGGCCGTAACACCGGTTCCCGCGCCGGCGGACGCGCCCATCGCCATGACGTCCGACCTCGACGGCGTGACCCACATGTTCTACCCGGACCAGGCGGGACACGTGGTGGAAGCCATTCCCGCGAATGGCACATCCGTATTGACACGCCAGTTCGACACGATCGTCACCACGGCACCGATATCGGCCGCGAACGCCGCCGTCGCGGTCCTCGACAGTGCCGGCCAGGTATGGATCAATCG
>DATBCR010000671.1:0-4764 GCA_036270375.1 Pseudonocardiaceae bacterium
GAGGCGCAGCGACACCATGCCTCACACAGGACTCAGCCCAGTCGCTGCTTCAACGCCGCCAACTCGTCCCGCAGTGACGTCGGTACCTTGTCGCCGATCTTGTCGAACCACTCCTCGATCAGCGGCAGTTCCGCACGCCACTCCGCCGGATCGACCCGCAGCGCCGCCGCGAGCGCGGCCGGGTCCATGTCCAAGCCGTCGACATCAAGGTCATTGACGCCCGGCACCCACCCGATCGGGGTCTCCGTCGCCGCTGCCTTGCCTTCGATCCGCTCGATCGCCCACTTCAGGACGCGCGAGTTCTCGCCGAACCCGGGCCACAGGAACTTCTTGTCCTGGTCCCGCCGGAACCAGTTGACGTAGAAGATCTTCGGCAGTTTCGCGGCGTCCGCGTTCTTGCCGGCCTCGATCCAGTGCTGGAAGTAGTCACCCGCGTGGTACCCGATGAACGGCAGCATCGCCATCGGGTCGCGCCGCACGACACCCACCTTGCCCTTGGCCGCCGCCGTTGTCTCACTCGACAGGGTGGCGCCCATGAACACGCCGTGTTGCCAGTCGCGGGACTCGGTCACCAGGGGGATCGTGCTGGCCCGCCGGCCGCCGAAGAAGATCGCGGAGATCGGCACGCCCTTCGGGTCGTCATACTCGGGTGCCAGGATCGGGCACTGTGCCATCGGCGTGCAGTACCGGGAGTTCGGGTGCGACGACGGCTCGCCGGCCGCTCCGTCGGCGGGGGTCCAGTCGCGCTTCTTCCACGACGTCAGGTGCGCGGGGGGTTCGCCCATGCCCTCCCACCACACGTCGCCGTCGTCGGTCAGGGCGACGTTCGTGAAGACCGAGTTGCCCTTGTCGACCGTGCGCATCGCGTTCGGGTTGGTGTGCCAGTCGGTGCCGGGGGCGACGCCGAAGAAGCCGTTCTCCGGGTTCACCGCGTACAGCCGGCCGTCGTCGCCGAAGCGCATCCACGCGATGTCGTCGCCGAGTGTCCGCACCTCCCAGCCGGGGATGGTCGGCTCCAGCATCGCGAGGTTCGTCTTGCCGCACGCGGACGGGAACGCGGCCGCCACGTAGTAGACCTTCTTCTCCGGCGAGATCAGCTTCAGGATCAGCATGTGTTCGGCCAGCCAGCCCTCGTCCCGGCCGATCACCGACGCGATGCGCAGCGAGTAGCACTTCTTGCCGAGCAGCGCGTTTCCGCCGTAGCCGGAGCCGTAGCTCCAGATCAGCCGCTCCTCAGGGAACTGGGTGATGTACTTGGTCTGGTTGCAGGGCCACGGCACGTCCAAGTCGTCGACGTCCAGCGGCGCGCCGACCGAGTGCACGCACCGCACGAAGTCGGCGTCGTCGCCGAACTTCGCAAGGGCCCGCGCGCCCGAGCGGGTCATCACGTGCATGGACACCACGACGTACTCCGAGTCGGTCAGTTCGACGCCGAGCATCGGGTGGTCCGATTCCAGCGGCCCCATGCAGAACGGGATGACATACATGGTGCGGCCACGCATACAGCCCCGGTACAGGTCCGTCATGATCGACTTCATCTCGCCGGGGTCCATCCAGTTGTTGGTCGGACCGCAGTCGGCCTCGTCGACCGAACAGATGAACGTGCGCTCCTCGACCCTGGCCACATCGTCCGGATCCGAAGCGGCCCAGAACGAATTCGGTTTCTTCGCCAGTGGCACGAACGTGCCTGCATCGACAAGTTTGTGCGTCAGCCGGTCCCATTCGGCTGCCGAACCGTCCACCCACACCACCTCGTCCGGCGTCGTGAGCTCGGCGACGTCACGAACCCAGGCGAGCAGCTCGGAGTGGGTGGTCGGTGCCTGGTCGAGACCGGGGATGGTCACTGCTGTCATCGCGCCTCGTCTCCTGACTGAACGGCGGCATGACGCGTTCCACTGCTCTGGAACGCGTCGACGACTCCGTCCGTGGAAATGGCCGGCTACGCCCGGGGGCTAAGCGGGCGTACCAGGAATGGGATCTACCGAGGTTAGCTGTAGTACCCACGTGGCGCCGAGTCGAATCATGTCGGTTCGCTCACAAAAACGATCAGGGAATCGATTAAGCACCAAGTGCGTGTGCGGTAATCGGGTGACGAGGTCGTCAGTGGGATTCCACACACCGCAATTGAGCGGGTCACCGCTGTTGTGCTATGCCCGGTATGGCTAGTTCCGGCTGATCCACTGGCCGGTGGTGGCGTCGATCCGCACCACGCCCTGTGCGCTGCCGGAGTCGCTGAACGCCGCCGCCCAGCCACTTTCGTCGGACTGGTGCCGTGCGCCGCCGGACCAGTGCTGGTCGTCCGGGGTGTCCTGGGCGGGTTCGGGTCCCACGGCCGGGGTGAACTCGGCGCCGCTCTCGGTGTCCAACTGGTAGCCGCCGGTCGCGTCCAGGTGGCCGCGCTGGACCTCGGTCCACTCGTGCGGGCCCGTGTGGTCGGCGATCACGACCTGGCCGTCCGGAGTCAGCTCGGTGGCCACGTCGGCCTGGCCGTCGCCGTGGCTGTCGGTGTAGAGGATGGTGTCGCCGTTCGCGTCGTGCACGACCGCGGTGTCCGGGCGGCCGTCGTTGTTGGTGTCCACGGTGGCGGGGCCGATGTCGTGCGGGCCGTTCGCGGTGTCCACGGTGATGGTGTCCGGTGCGACGGCGGCCGCCTGGTGGGCGTCGGCGGACAGGTCGATCCACTGGCCGGTGGCCGCGTCGTAGTGCGCCTGCCGCATCTCGTCGCCGTGCCCGTCGTACTCGGTGACCAGGTCCGCGGTGCCGTCGTGGTCGGTGTCGGTGTACACGATGTGGCCGCCGTCTCCACCGTCCACCGACACGCTGTCGACGACGCCGTCGTCGGCGTACGAGTAGTTCTCCTGCTCGGCGTACTCGTGGCCGTTGACGTCGGCCCTCAGTTCGCCTGCGGTGCCGTCATCGATGTACACGGCTGGCCCGTTCCGCCGCCTGGCGGCGGCCGGTCGAAGTTGCGTTTGCTCCACTGTTGGACTCACCGTATTCCGCTCCGGTTCCCCGGGCCAGCCCGTCCGTGTCGAACCCACCGGTCAGACGCCGTCCCGCAGCGTGCGGATGGCGGCGAGCAGCCCGTCCACCCTGGCCCGACCGGCCTGTGCCGCGGTGAGTCGTCGGCCGGTCACGGCGAGCTGTGTCGTGCGTTCGCCGTCTGCCAGTTTCATGGTGCGGTCGACCTCGCGGAGTTCGGCCTCGATCGCGTCGATCCGCCTTCCCAGCGCGTCGTCGAGTGCCAGCGAGAGCTGCTGTTCCACCTCGATCAGCTGCTCGGCCACGAGCTGGTCCATGGTGGACCTGGCGTCCGCGATGGCCTCGGTCAGCCACTGCTTCATGTGCTGCTTGTCCGCGGTGTGCCGGCGGGTGCGCGCCATCCACCAGCCGGCGCCGAGCCCGATCACGATCGTCACCGGCAGCACGAACGGGTTGAGCACCGCGACACCGAGGCCGGCGAGCGGCAGCGCGGCGATCCGCGCCGCGCCGAATCCGCCGCTGATTCCCATGAACACCAACAGTTTGTCCTCGGCGGTCGGCAGGCGCCGGTCCGGCGGCCTCGGGGTCATGCGTGGGGTCACGTTGACGATGTCGGCGCGCAGCACGGCCAGTTCGTCGTCGGTGAACAGGTCCGCGAGGCTGGTGCCGGCGACCCGGTCCAGCCGGTTCGTCAGCTCGGCGGACAGCCGGCCGGACACCAGTTGCAGCGCCGCGTCCACCTGTGCCGGCAATCCCGACAGGGTGGTCCGGTCCGCCGTGTCGATGGCCTGCCGGAACCACGACCCGACGTCGCGCATCTGCCGGTTGACGTCGTGGCCACTCTCCACCCGCGCCCGCTGGATCTCCCCGCGCAGCCGCACCTGCCAGCCACGGGTGGACGAGCGCCGGGCCGCGGTCAGCTCGTCTCGGCGGGCGTGCAACGCCTCGGCCTCCGCGGCACCGGCGGACAGCGTGCGGCAGCGGGCCTGGAGATCGGCGACCAGGGCACCGAGCGCGGTGTCCAGCGCGCGCAGCCCGTTCGCCTCGGTCAGCATCACCGATCGGCCGACCACCAGTTCCTGCAGTGCGGCTTGGAGTTCCGCGATCCCGGACCGCTGCCGCAGCACCGTCGCGGCCTGCTGGTTCGGAGCGCCGGCGGCCAGTTCGAACATCCTCGGCGAGCACGGATACCACCGGGCCGACGCGAACCGAGGCGCGTGCGCGGCGAGCAACGCCTGGTTGTCCGCGAGCACTTGGCGCCAGCCGCCGAACACGTCGGTCTTCGTCAGCGCGAACACCACCGTCTCGACGTGCTCGCCGGCCGCCCGTAGGAAACCCAGCTCACCGGTGGTGAACGGGCTGGACGCGTCCACGGTGAACACGAGCGCGGTCGCGCCGGCCACGGCCTGTTTGGCCAGCTCACCGTGCATCGAGTCGAGCCCACCGATGCCCGGTGTGTCGACGAGGGTCAGCCGGGCCAGCAGCGGTACGGGTCCGCGTACTTCGACGTAGCGCGGCGGCAGTTGACCGGCTGGCAGCTCGTGCGCGGCGGACACCCAGCGCGGTAGCTCGGCCGGGTCGAAGTCCACGGGCGGCAGCAGGCCCGGATAGCAGGCCCGCGCCTGCCAGTGCTCGTCGTGGCCGAACACCAGGTAGGTCGCGGTGGCAACGGCCGCGTCGACCGGCGACAGGCCGGGGCACGCGAGCAGTGCGTTGACGAGGGAACTCTTGCCCCGCTTGGTTTCCCCGACGACGACGACCGACGGCAGCACCGGACGCGTG
>DATBCR010000672.1:0-14049 GCA_036270375.1 Pseudonocardiaceae bacterium
CAGCTCCGGTGCCAACGGGAAGCCGGCTGCCGCGAACGTGTCACCAAAACCGGACAGGCGCTGCTGGGTGCAGCCGAAGTTGTCCATCCCGGTGATCACGAGCGGGCGGCGCCGCCCGAGGCTGAGCAGGTGGCGGGCGGCCTGGGCGCCACCGGTGTGGTTGGTGGTGGTGACCGAGGGGACCAGCGGTTGGTTGCCACGATCGTCGATCAACACGATGGGCAGCCCGTGGTGGTGCAGTTCGGCGATGTAGTCGAGGGTGCCCTCCGGTTCGATCACCAGCAGCCCGTCGAACGACTTCGCCGAGACCTGCGATGCGAACTGGCGCATCGACTCCTCGCCGCGGTTGCACGTGAACAGCAGCAGCCCGTACCGGTTGGCCTCGATGATGTCGACGGCGCCCTGGAGCACCTCGCCCATCCACGGCCAGGTCAGCGAGGGCACCAGCATCCCGACGATCCGGGTCCGGCCCCGTGCCAGGCCGACCGCGCGGGCGCTCGGCACGTAGCCGAGTTCGTCGATCACCCTGCGGACCCGCGCGGCGGTGGCCTCGCCGAGTTCCCCCTTGCCGTTGAGCACCCTGGAGACCGTCGTCTTGCTGACGCCCGCTTTCGCGGCGACGTCGGCGATGGTGATCGGCACGGTCGCCCCTCTCGGCTGCGTCGGCGGGTCATCGGCTACTGGCGGTGGTACGTGGTGAAACCGGTTGCGGAAGCGGTTCCGTCGCAGAGTCAACCGGAGTGAGTTCGGTCACGTCAATCACGGACAGGTAACAAAGTTAGCCTAAATTTAAGACGTTAACTAGCGATCGCGGGCCCGTTCGCCGGGCTGGGCCGGTCGGGTGGGGTCCCGGCCGTTGTCGCCATCATGTGTTCGTCGGGTTCGACCGGTGGTGCACAATTCGGCGGTAGGGGTACAGATGGAGGGCCGGGCCGTCTTCGTGGTCGTTTGGGGGCTGAATGTCTGATCCAGCGCCGTCTTTGTCAGATTTGTTGCTGGGCGGGTCTTCTGTGGACCACCCATGGCCCGATCGGGCCGAGGAACCGATTACCGAGCCGATTCCGGTCCAGGTTCCGCCGGCGGCGGTGCGGCCGATTGGTCGATACCACCATGGCTTCTGGTTCGCGCTGCTGCTGGCGACCGCGGTCACGATGGCGGGCGCGTCGCTCGCGGCCGGTGCGTACATCGGCGCGGCGAGCCCGGAAACCGTGGTGCGGGCGTACTTCGCGGCGCTGGCAGCGGGGGACGCGGCCGGCGCGCTCGGCTACGGCACGGTGCCCGGCGGCCGGCGCGACCTGCTCACCGCCGACGCCCTGGCCGCGCAGAACGCCGTCGCGCCGATCACCGGCCTCGCCGTGTGGACCGGGCACCGCGCGGGCGACAACGCGCTCGTCGACGTGACGTACGTGCTCGATCTCCCCTCCGGCCGGACGTCCGTGTCCGACGCGGTGCCGGTGGTCCGGCAGGGGCATGGGTGGCGGCTGGTGCGGTCGGCCGTCGCGAAGATCGTTCGTCCCGGCAACGGCAGCATGCTCGCCACGTTCGCGGGCGCCGCGATACCGTCCGGCGCCTATCCCATGTTCCCTGGCGCGGTTCCGGTCAGCTACGAGACGCCGATTCTCCAGCCGGACGCGGACTCCAGTGTGGTTCGGTTCACCGATCTCGGCGATCTGGAGGTGACCGCGTCGGTGAGCAGGGCCGGCCAGGCGGCGATCGCGTCGTCGCTGAAGGCCGCGCTGGCCGAATGCCTCGCCGGCCGGAGCCGTGCGGAGGCGCTGTGCCCGGTGCCCGATCGGGACAAGTCGGTGCCCGGTTCGCTGCGCGGCACGACGAACGGGACGTCGGTCGGGCCGCCGCTGCTGACCGTGCAGACGGCGACGGGCAAGATCGGCATCACGGAGGAGGCGAACGTGCACGCCAAGTACCAGCGGCTGGACGAGAACAACCTGTCGACGACGTCCACTGTGCAGTCGGTCGGGCTGTACGCGCACTGCTACGCGACGGTGCCCGGCGTGATCGTGTGGGACATCTCGTGAAGGCGTTCGTCGTCGGCATCGCGACGGTGCTGCTGTGGGGCCTTGCGGCCGCTGCTTCTCATGCCGCGCCCGGCCCGCCGGACCATCCGGAATGGTGGTTCGACACGTGGCACGTGCCTGCGCTGTGGGCGGGTGGCGCGCGAGGGCAGGGCATCGTGATCGGCGAGATCGACACCGGCGTCAACGCCAGCCTGCCGGAGCTGTCCGGAAATGTGTTGTCCGGCACCGATTTCGGCAGCTTCGGCGGCGACGGCCGGACCGATCGGGACAATGACGAATTCGGCCACGGCACCGCGATGGCGTCCCTGATGGTCGCGCACAGTGGTCTGGACAACATTCTGGGTATCGCGCCGGACGCCAAGGTGCTGCCGATCGCCGTCCCCATCACCGGCACAACGGACGACGCGGGCAACAACGCGGGCGACGACCTGCTGCACGCCATCCGCTGGGCGGCCGACCACGGGGCCAAGATCATCACCATGTCGTTGGGCGCGCCGAAGGGCCCGAAGGACACGGGCAGGTCATGCCCGGCGGACGAGCAGAGCACGATCGACTACGCGTTGTCCAAGGGTGCGATCGTGGTGGCGTCCGGTGGCAACTCGGGTGACAACGGCAGCCCGGTCGAGGAGCCGAGCGTGTGCTTGGGCGTGATCTCGGTCGGGGCGGTCGATGAGTCCGGATCGGTGCCGGACTGGTCGTCGAAGCACCCGTACCTGACGGTGACGGCGCCGGGCGCTGGCGTGCCCAGCATCGGCAGGGTGCCCGGCCAGGCGTACTTCGGCGACGGCACCAGCCAGGCGGCGGCGATCACCTCCGGGGGGCTGGCCGTGATCTGGTCGAAGTACCCCGCACTGACCGGGCGCCAGGTGGTGGCCCGCCTGCTGGCGACGCTGGACAGCCACCGGACGACCCGAGACCCTGCGGGCGGATACGGCTTGATCAACATCGGCGCGGCGGTGAACGCGAGCGTGCCGACGGACGCCGCGAACCCGGTTTTCGCGGCGGCGGACCCGTTCCTGGCCCAGGACAAGGCATCGGCGAACGTGCCACCGGATCCCAAGGTCCGCCCCGCCGCCAGCCGGAAGACGTTGCCGGGTGGATTCGCGGTCAGCCCGGTACCGAATCCGTTGACGTCCGGCCCCGGCCTTGCCGGCCTGATCGGCGCCGGGGTGGGCGTGTTGAGCGTGGCACTGTTGCTGACCGGCGCCGCCCGTCGCCGTCGTGCCGTCGCCCTGGCACCGACTGGCACGTTCACCACAGCCGACCCTGGCGCCGCGCGTGAGCACGCGGCACCGGAGGCTCCCGGTGATCATGACTGAGCGGCGTTTGATCTCCAGTGGATTTCCGATGGAGGAGGCGGTCGGCTACTCCCGCGCGGTGGTGGACGGCGACTGGGTGCACGTGTCCGGCACCACCGGATTCGACTACCGCACCATGTCGCTCCCGGCCGACGTCGCAGGTCAGGCCGCGCAAGCCATGGACAACATCCAGGCCGCCCTCGCCGAGGCCGGCTGTGGCCTCGCCGACGTCGTCCGCGTGCGGTATCTGCTGCCGGACCGGGCCGACTTCGAACCCTGCTGGCCGGTGCTCCGGGAACGGTTCGGCGCGGTTCGGCCGGCCGCCACGATGATGGTGTGCGGCCTCGCCGACGAGCGGATGCTGATCGAGATCGAGGTCACCGCCCACCGGACCCGGTGAACCGGCCACCGGTTTTCACCATCAGTTCACCCGCAAGGGGTCCCCTCGGCACGCTGACCACACACGGTGTGCTCATCGTGTCGTTGTGCGCATCGCAGTCGTCACGGAGTCGTTCCTGCCCACGATCAACGGTGTCACCAACTCGGTCTGTCGGATCCTGGAGCATTTCGCGGCCAACGGTCACCAAGCGCTGGTGATCACGCCGGGTCCTGGTCCCGCCGACTACGCCGGGCACCGGGTGGTGGCCGTGCCGGGCATCGCCCTGCCCGGCTACCGGTCCTTTGTGCTCGGCCTGCCGACCGCGCGCCTTGAGCGCCTGCTCGCGGACTTCGCGCCGGACGTCGTCCACCTCGCGTCGCCCGTGTCGCTCGGGGCGGCCGGGGGGACCGCGGCGCGCAAACTGGGGGTGCCGAGCGTCGCCGTCTTCCAGACCGACGTCGCCGGATTCGCCCGCCGCTACGGGTTTCGCGGTGCCGACCGGGCTATCTGGGCATGGCTGCGGCACGTGCACCGCCAGGCCGACCGCACCCTGGTCCCGTCATCCGCAACGCTCGACCAGCTCCGGCGGCGCGGCATCGAACGGCTGGCCATGTGGCGTCGCGGCGTGGACACCCACCGGTTCGACCCGGCGCACCGCGCCGACGGACCGCGTGCCGACCTGGCTCCCGGCGAGATCCTGGTCGGCTACGTCGGCCGGCTCGCCGGCGACAAACGGGTCCACCTGCTCGCCAACCTCGCCGACCTGCCCGGCGTGCGCCTCGTCGTGGTCGGCGACGGCCCCGCGGCGAACCGGCTGCGGAACCTGATGCCGACAGCGCACTTCCCGGGTTTCCTCACCGGCGCCGAACTGTCCACAATGTACGCCAGCCTGGACGTCTTCGTGCACACCGGCGCCGACGAGACGTTCTGCCAAGCCATCCAGGAAGCCATGGCCTCCGGCGTCCCGGTCGTCGCCCCAGCCGCCGGCGGACCGCTCGACCTCGTCCAACCGGGCCGGACCGGCCTGCTCTACGACCCGGATTCGGTGCAGGGCCTGCGAACCGCCGTCGGCCATTTAGCCAGCCAGCCGGAACTGCGCGCCGCGTACGGCCGCCGGGCACGTGCGGCGGTCGTCGGCCGCACCTGGCAGCGGGTCGGCGACGAACTGCTCCGCCACTACACCGACGTCATCGCCGCGCGAAACCCGAGCACGCGGCCGATCGCCGCGAAGACCGGGCTGGCCGGATGAGAATCGCCCAGCTCGCCAACTTCTACACGCCCACCTCGGGCGGTCTGCGCACCGCGGTGGACACGCTCGGCCACGGCTACCTCGCCTCGGGCCACGAGCGGATCCTCATCGTGCCGGGCAAACACCGAACCGAGGCGGACACCGAAGCCGGCCTGGTGATCACCCTCCCCGGCGTGCCGGTCAGCGGCGGCTACCGGATGGTCGCCCGCCCGTCGCACGTCCGCCGCGAACTGGACCGGCTCGCGCCGGATTCCGTTGAGGTGTCGGACAAGGCGACCATGCTGACGGCCGGCGACTGGGCACGGGCCAACAACGCGAGATCGATCCTGTTCTCGCACGAACGCCTCGACACCTGGCTGGCCGCCAGGCTGCCGTGGGGTCGCGCGCTGCGCCCGGCCATCGAACGCTGGAACCGCCGCATCGCCGCCAGATTCGACACCATCGTCGTCACATCGGCATTCGCGGCGGACGAATTCCACCAACTCGGCGTGCACGCCACGCGCAAGATCGCACTCGGCGTCGACCTGGTCACATTCCACCCGAAACCGAGAACACCCGGCGAAACCACGAAGCTGGCCTACGCCGGCCGACTCTCCCCGGAAAAGAATCCGGCCGCCGTCGTCAAAGCCGTAGAACTGTTGGCACGCGACAAGAACATCACCCTGGACGTGTACGGCACCGGCAGCGCCCTGCCAGCCCTACGCCGCCAGGCCGCCGGCCTCCCCGTCACCTTCCACGGCCACCTGACGAGCCGCGCGGAACTGGCGACCCGACTGGCCGAAGCCGATATCGCATTCGCACCAAGCCCCGCCGAGACATTCGGCTTGTCAGTGCTGGAAGCATTGGCCTGCGGTACTCCGGTGATCACCGCCAACACCGGCGGCGCCCCGGAACTGCTGTCCGAGGGCGCCGGCATCGCGGTGTCACCCACCCCACAAGGCCTCGCGGACGGCGTGCGCCGACTGCTGGACAGGCCGGGCACTAGGCGGGCCGCCCGTCTCCGTGCCGAGTCATTCCCTTGGGCCGCAACGATTCGCGCCATGCTGCGGGTACACGAAGCCACAGAGAGCGAGGTGCGCGGCCATGTCCACTGAGGTCGGCACGATCGAGCTGACATCCGGTCGCCGCAACATCGCGGCGCACGTCTCCGTCTACCTGTTCGCCGTGATCCCGTTCCTGGCGCTCGTTGCCGTGGTCCCGATCGCGTGGGGCTGGGGCCTGAACTGGCTCGACATCGGCCTTGCCGCCGCCTCCTACACCGTGACGTGCCTCGGCGTGACCGTCGGCTTCCACCGCTACTTCACGCACAGCGCCTTCAAAGCCCGCCGCTGGCTGCGCGTGACGATGGCACTCGCCGGCAGCATGGCCGTGCAGGGGCCGATACTCCACTGGGTCGCCGACCACCGCCGCCACCACGCGTTCGCCGACCGGGACGGCGACCCGCACTCGCCGTGGGCGTTCGGCGACTCGCCGGCGGCACTGGCGCGGGGTTTCTGGCACGCGCACATGGGCTGGATCTTCCAGCGCGACCTGACCAACCAGCACCGGTTCGCGCCGGACCTGTTGGCGGACCGCGACATCCGCATCGTGCACCGCCTGTTCGGCCTGTGCACGGCGGTGACGATGCTCGCGCCAGCCGTGATCGCCGGGCTCGTGACGTGGTCGTGGTGGGGCGCGTTGACCGGCTTCTTCTGGGCCGGTCTGGTGCGGGTCGCCGTGCTGCATCACGTGTCGTGGTCGGTGAACTCGATCTGCCACCTGATCGGCCGCCGCCCGTTCGCCGCGCGCGACCGGTCCGCCAACTTCTGGCCGCTCGCCGTGCTGAGCATGGGCGAGTCGTGGCACAACCTGCACCACGCCGACCCGACGTGCGCACGGCACGGCGTGCGGCCCGGCCAGGTGGACGTGTCGGCCAGAGTGATCTGGCTGTTCGAGAAGGCAGGCTGGGCCTACGACGTCCGCTGGCCGACCCCGCGCCGCCTGGCCCGGATCTCATCCGGCTAGGCCAGGGTCGGCGATGACCTTAATGCGGACCACTCCCGCGGCGCGGTCAGCCGTCGACCAGCTTCAGGTCGTGCCGGATCTGTTGCCGAAACCGTTGGCATTCCTGGAATACCCGATCGGTTCGCTGCGCGAACTCATCGGCGGTCGGCCTGTTCGTCCCGTCCCGGCCGACCAGGACCGACTCCAGTTCGTTCAGCGCATCGACTGCCTTCCGGCCCGCTTGACGCACCGACTCCGAGCCGACGATCTCCATCGTCGCCAGGCTTTCCTCGGCGAGCTGGCGAAGCTCGCGGAGTCGGGTCCGCAGGTGGTCCGTGGCGGCCGCACTCCGGACGATGTCGGCCGCCCGAATGAGTTCGGCGTTCCACGCGTTGACCGCCCCGGCGAACTGGCCATAACAGCTGATCTGTCGCGAGTGGAGCTGAAGCGCCACGTCGTGATCACGACGCTCCCGCTCCCGCTCGCGTTCGCGTTGCCACCGAAGGTCTTCACGGTGAAGGTCGCGGCGCCACCTCTGGTCCTCACGCCGTGCGGCAAACAGTTGCGTCCCCAGCACCCCGACCAACCCGATGATTCCAACGGCGATGGGCACCCACACCGAGACCTGTCCTGACGACATGGTCAGAACCCAGCGCCGGAAGTGTTCCCGGCCCTCGATTGCGCCAGCCAGCCGCGAATCTGGTCAGCGCTCAGCGCGGTTTCCGGATCGGAGTAGCCGTCGAGAATCACGAGCGCTTGTTGCCAGCATTGCCGGGCCTTGGCCGACTGTCCCTGACGATGATGAACTCTGCCCAGCTGACCAAGGGTCTTACCCTCGCCGAACGGGTCACCGACCTCTCGGCAGATGGCCAGCGCTGCCTGCAGTGACGCAAATGCCTCCGTGAACCGTCCCACATCACACTGCACACGGCCGAGGTTGATCAGAACTTTGCCCTCGCCATACCGATCGCCCACCTCTATCCGTATCGGGAGCGACTGCTCGATACAGCTCAACGCATCCTCGAACTGCCCGAGCTCCTCATGTACCCGGCCAAGATTGTTCAATGCCTTTCCCTCGCCGTACCGGTCGCCGATCTCCTGTGAGATGACCGCCGCCGCTCGGAGCGAGTCGCGAGCGTCCGCGAACCGCCGCAGCTCTCGGTAGACAAGGCCAAGATTGATCAGTGTCTGCCCCTCGCCGTACCGGTCGCCGAGCTCGCGACAGATTTCCAGCGCCAGCGTGTTGTCCTCGACGGCCTCGACCAACTGCCGCAGCCGGCGACGGGCCAAGCCGAGATTGATCAGTGTCTGGCCTTCGCCGTACCGGTCGCCCAGCTCGCGACAGATTTCCAGCGCCCTGAGGTGACAGCCGGCGGCCTCGTCGAGCCGTCGCAGCTCCCGATAGGCGTTGCCGAGGTTGTTCAAGGACGACGCCTCGCCGGCCCGGTCCGCGAGTTGGCGGCACGCGGCGACGGCGAGCTCATCGGCGCTGATCCGTTCTGCCCACGGTTTGCGTAGGTCGAAGTACCAGTACAGCGCTTGTGCCAGGTCCCGAACGTAGGCGTGCCGGTCGGTTCGCCAGGCAAGGCTCATGGCCGCGACCAGGTTCGGCCGTTCGGTGTCCAACCAGTCCAGTGCCTCTTGCCGCGAAGTGAATACCGACGACCGCTGCTCGGCACCGGCGCGTGGATTCAGGTGGTGGTTCGCCGCTCGAGTCGCCCGGAGATAGTGCGAGAACAGCCGTTCGGTGGCCGACTCCTGGTCGGTTGTCGTTTCCGCCTCAGCGACGCAGTCCGTCGCGTAGAGCCGGAGCAGATCGTGGAAGCGCCACCAACCGCGTTCGGCACCGGGGCGTATGAGATGCATCCGACGCAGCTCACTGAGCAACCGCCGAGTCTGGGCGGTGGGCAGGTCGGCGAGCGCCGCCGCGGCGTGGTCGCTCACCTGTGGCTCCGGGTTGAGGGAAAGCAGCCGGAACATGCGTGCCTGCCCCGGGCCGAGCTGTTGGTAGGAAAGGTCGAACGCGGCTCTGATGGCCAGCCCGTCGCCGAACTCCAGTCCCCGCAACCGGCCCGACGCATCGGACAAGGCGGTCACCAACTCGCCGACCGACTGGTCGGGATCGGAGACCAGCAGTGCGGCCACGATCCGCAAGGCCAACGGAAGATATCCGCTCAACTCGGCCAGTTCCGCAGTCCCGTCCGGATCGAGCGACAACCGGCCATCATCCGCGCTGGCGACATGCAGTACCCGATCGAGCAGGGCGACGGCCTCATCCTTGCCGAACACATCGATATCGACCAGGCGTGCGCCGTCCAGATCGGCCAGTGAGTGCCGGCTGGTCACGACCACCCGATGGACATGCGTGTCGGGTAGTAGCGGAACGATCTGGTCGGTTGAGGAGGCGTTGTCCGCGACAACGAGTACGGACCTGCCCCGATTCGCGCGTTCGGCCAGGCAGAATCGGTAGAGAGCTTGGCGGCCCGGTAGATCCGGCGGGATGCTGTCGCTGGGCACTCCCAGCGTGCACAGCATGGATTCCAACGCTTGAGTCGGGCTGACCTGCCGGTCTTCCGGTTCGTACCCGCGCAGGTCGACGAACAACACGCCACCCGGAAACCAGCCTGCCTCCTGCGCCAGGTGCGAGGCCCGGATTGCCAGGGCCGTCTTGCCGACGCCGGGCAGGCCGGCCACGGCGACGATGGTCACCCCGTTGCGGGGAGATCCTGGTCGTAGAACCTCGAACAGGCAGGCGAGATCGCGGTCCCGGCCGACGAAAACGGTCTGCCTCGGTAGGCTCGACACCGAGACCGGAGAGGCCGGTAGGATCGGGATATCGCTACGCGGACCGATGATCACCGCTCCATCGGGTCGCACCACGTCAGTCACAGCACCAATTGTCATGGCAGCAAATCTCATGACGGTCGGACATCGCAGGATTTCCCCTGTTTGGCTCATCCGGGTACGCGGTGGCTCGTACCCGTGTCAGAGTATTCAGTTAGGTGGACGAACAGAGCCTCAGTCGGCAAGGAGTACCAACCATATGGGCGGCAACCAGCAGATACGTACCCAGTTCGGCGTGGCGCATGCGGTGGCGATCGCTCGGGAGGCGCACGAGGGCCAGGTCGACAAGGCGGGTCGCCCGTACATCGACCATCCGCTGCGGGTCATGGCGGGCGTCAGTGGTGCGGAGGAGCAGATGGCGGCCGTGCTGCACGACGTCATCGAGGACACGTCGGTGACAGCCGATGATCTCGTGGCGTCTGGCTGTCCGCCACAGGTGGTCTCGGCGGTGATCGCCTTGAGCAAGCTGCCAGGCGAGCAGCCGGAACACTATCTGCGCAGGGTTGCCACCGACCGGCTCGCCCTTGCCGTGAAACGGGCCGACATCGCGGACAACACCAACCCCGCGCGGTTGAGCCTGCTGGAGCCTTCGGTGCGGGACCGCTTGCGCGCCAAGTATGCCAAGGCGTCGCGGCTACTCGATGAGTACGAACGCGAACTCGCGATGGAGTGACAGTCCTGTCAAGCCGTCGTGATCAGCTGTGGATGGACCGGCCGGTGGAGGACAGATCACTCGACACGCCGACCACTGGCCGCCGCGTACGTGTCGGAAGGTGTAGAGCGGCGTCCAGCAGTACCCCGAGCGCGTACGGCACCAGGTCCTGCCCCCGCCGCCACAGCCACGGAATTCCCTTGCACACCAACCATGCCACCCGTTGCAGCTGGCTGATCGTCGCGCTGTCGGCACAGTCGAGCGACACCTCGTCCGGTACCACAGCCCCCACCGTCGCGAGCGACTCGGCGAACGCGCGCGCCAGCATGCGGTGCCCACGCTCGGACGGATGCAGCCGGTCGACGCTCCACACCGTGGGCTGATACGTCTCCGGCAACTCGTGCAGGTCCACCACCTCGGACCGATACCGCCGAGCCACGTCGTCCACTACGCCGTTCAACGCGGCGATCCGCTGCGTCAACGCGCGCCGCAGCGGGCCGGGCAACCGGAACACGCGGCTGTGGTCGTGGTACCGCACGGTCACCACCAGGGCGCCGATACCGGTCAATGTGGACACCACCTCGTCCAGGTCGGCGTGCAACCTGCCGGTGTCGAAGTCGGACCGCAGCGTGTCGTTCATTCCGGCGAACACGACCACGGCGTCGGGCCGTGCACTGGCGGCCAACGGCAGCTGTTCACGGCGTAGGCAGCCGAGCCGGGCGCCGTTGCGGGCTACGTTGACCAGGTCGGCGCCGAGGGCGTCGGCAAGCAGCGGCGGGAATCCGCGCCAGCCGCCGCCGATCCTGGGATCGCCGACGCCGACGCAGGTGGAGTCCCCGAGCACGGCGAGCGTGCGGATGATGCGCGGGACCGGAAGGTCCGTTGTGAGCTGGTGTGCGGACACGTGCTTATGGTCCGGACCCCAAGCCCACTCGGGGTGAGAACGCCGTGGCCGTACGGCAACCACCGAACGAAAACTCGGTGCTCCGCGTGGCGGGCAGTGTGCGTAGAGTGCGCATCATTCGCGCGGCTAAGGGGCCAAAGGGGAGAGCGGGATGAAGAACTTCGCGGTGTACCTGCACGGGCAGGTGGAGCTGAACGAGCCCTACACCGGCCGCATCCGCCGGATCACCATCACCGGCCCCGCGCTGTTGGGCCTCGACTGGCGGCCCGGCCAGCACGTCCGGGTGCACGTCGGGGACGTCGGGCCGCGCAGCCGGCCAGGGCCACTGCGCACGTACTCCATCTGGGACTACCGGACCGACACGATCGACCTGTGCGTGCTCGACCATGGCGACGACACCCCCGGCGTGCGCTGGGCACGCACGGTCCGGCCCGGCCAGGACGTGGTTTTCACCCGGCCGGCCGGCAAACTGGTGCCGCGCAAGGGGGAGTACCACGTGTTCGTCGGCGAGGAGACCGCGTCGGTCGCGTTCGGTCCGATGGCGCGGGCACTGCCGGCGGGCGCCCCGGTGTTCGGCGTGATCGAGGTGGACAGCCCGAAGGACCGGCTGCGGTTGCCGGACACCGTGCTCTGGCGCTACCGGGACGGCGCGTCCGCGGTCGCGTCGGACCGGCTGGTCGCGGAGGTGCGCAAGCTCGAGTTACCCGACGAGCCCGGAATCGCTTACGTGGCCGGTGAACTCCGCACCCTGCAGGCGGTCCGCCGGCACTTCGTCCGTGAGCGCGGCTGGCCGCGCAAGTGTGTTGTCATCAAACCGTTCTGGACGCCCGGCCGGTCGGGTATGGACTGATCCACCGCTCTCTCACAATCTGGGGTCGACCGGTTCGGACTCCAGTGCCAGCACCGCGAAAACGCACTCGTGCACCCGCCACATCGGCTCACCACCCGCCACCCGCTCAAGTGCCGCCAGTCCCAGCGCGTACTCCCGCAGCGCCAGCGACCGCTTGCCGCCGAGACGCCGGTCCCGCAAGCGGTCCAGGTTCGCCGGCTCGGTGTAGTCGGGCCCGTAGATGATCCGCAGGTACTCCCGGCCGCGCACCTTCACGCCCGGCTGGACCAGACCACGGCCGGCCCTGGTCACGTTGGCGGCCGGCTTCACCACCATGCCCTCGCCGCCGTCGCCGGTCAGCTCCGCCCACCAGGCCACGCCGGCCGCCACCGACGTCGGATCGGTGGTGTCCACGGCGAGGCGGCGCGTCGTGGCGAACAGGTCCGCGTCGGCCGTGACGAGCCGGTCGGCCAGCGCGAGATGCCAGTCGTGCGGCCGATCGTGATACGTGGCGCCCTCGGTGGCCAGTAGCTGGAACGGGGCGATGCGGATGCCGGCCATGCCGTCCGTCGGCCAGCAATAAGGTGCGTAGGCGGCCCGGAACGCGGCCGCGTTGTCCGCCCGGGAAACGGTGCGCGCCAACAGATCCGCCACGTCCACGCCCCGATCGGCGGCCGCCGCGAGCGCGCGGGCGGCGGCCGGCAGTGCCGCCGACGCGGCGGCGCCGACGGCCGCGTACTGGTCCACGATCAGCGCCTTGGCCTTGGCGCTCCACGGCATCAGTTCGGCGTCCAGCAGCAGCCACCCGGTGCCCAACTCGTCCCACAGCCCGGCCGCGCCCACCGCGTCCCGCACCCTGGCCAGCACCGTGGCGGTCAGTTCCGGCGCGAAGAACGGCCGGCCGGTCCTGGTCACCACGGCGCCGTCGCCGTCGATGCCGAACCGCGCCGATCCGACACCGGCGTCCCGGCAGACCAGCAGTACGGCCCGCGAGCCCATGTGCTTCTCCTCGCACAGCACCGCGGACACGCCGTCGGACCGGAACCCGGCGAACGCGTCCACCGGGTGCTCCAACAGATCCGGCCGGCTGGACGTCGCCGTCGGCGCCATCGTCGGCGGCAGGTACAGCAGCCAGCGCGGATCGACGGCGAATCGGCTCATCACCTCGAGTGCGGCGGCGGCCTGCTCGGCGCGCACGGTGATCCGGCCGTGGTGTTCGGTCTCCACGGTGCGCCGCCCGGCCACATCGGCGAGGTCGAGCACGTCCGGTTCACGCCGGGTGGGCCGGTTCGTGGGTTCGACGGGGCGCAGCGGGCGCACCGGCTCGTACCAGACGCGCTGCGCGGGCACCGACACGACGTCCCGTTCCGGGTAGCGCAGCGCGGTCAGCGCGCCGCCGAAGACACACCCGGTGTCCAGGCACATCGTGTTGTTGACCCACTCCGCGTCCGGCACCGGCGTATGTCCATACAGGACGGTTGCTCGGCCGCGATACTCGGTGGCCCACGGGTAGCGGATCGGCAGGCCGTACTCGTCGGTCTCGCCGGTGGTGTCGCCGTAGAGCGCGAAGCTGCGTACCCGGCCGGACGCGCGACCGTGGTAGGGCTCGGGCAGGCCGGCGTGCGCGACCACCAGCCGGCCCCCGTCCAGCACGTAGTGCGCGATCAGTTCGTCACAGAACTCCGTTGCCCTGGCACGGAATTCGTCCGGCTCGGCGGCGAGCTGCGCGAGCGACTCGGCCAGCCCGTGCGTCACCTGGACGTTGCGGCCGCGCAGCGCGCGCACCAGTTTCCGCTCATGGTTGCCAGCCACCGCGAGCGCGTCACCGGCGGCCACCATGCCCATCACCAGCCGTAGCACGCCCGGTGTGTCCGG
>DATBCR010000673.1:0-8380 GCA_036270375.1 Pseudonocardiaceae bacterium
CGACCTGCGTGTTCCACGAAATGCCGAGCGCCCCACCGGGCCGCAGCAGGGTCACCCAACCGGGTAGTGCCGCTCGCAGTAGCTCCGTTGGTGTGCGGGACAGCCAGCTTTCCTGGCTGCCGTGCCGCACGCCGTACGGGGCGTCCGTCACGATCGCGTCGAACGTGTTGGGGCGGAAGAACTCCGCGCTGCGCACCGTGTCACCGTGCACAAAGGACAGTCGCAGCGTGTCGCCTGCCTTGTAGCGTTCCTTGTTCACGCCAAGCGAAATGTCGAGTCTCCTGCCGAGGTGGCTGTGCTCACGCCGGATCGGGGCGGCCGTCGCCTGGTGCTTGATCCGCTTGTTCTTCAGCCACGTTCGGATGAACCTGCCGTACTCCTCGAAATCCTTGCCGTCGATGTCGAGGCCGGCGGCGTCGCAGCCGTACATCATCGCCTGGTTCAGTGTCGTGCCCCGGCCGCACATCGGGTCCAGGATCCGCATCCGCCCGTCCAGCAGGTCGCGGGGGCGGTCGGTGCTCAGCGCCGTCACGTTCAGCACGAGCTTCGTGAACAGCTCGTTCGTCTTGCCCGAGTACTTCTGGATGGTCAGCAGGTCGCTGTCGAACGCGTCCAGCCGCCGCAGCGGCACCGGTCGCAGCAACTCGCCCTCGATCTGGAACAGGGCGTACAGCGCGGACAGGTTCGACAGCAAGGCCACGTCATCATCCGATAGCCCCGATGCGGTGAACGTCACACACGGCACGCCACCGATCGAGGTCTCGGCAAGGTCGGCCAGCCGCCCGCCGAGCACCGTCGAGTCGAACACCCGCAGCTCGGCGACCAGCAGCCGGGCCGAAGCGTCCGCGTAGACCCGGTTGGCCGACGGGTAGACCATCACCGCGTACCGATTCATCAACGGCAGCGTAACTTGCCGTTCATGACGACGTCGGCACCCCAGCACCAAGACAGCCAGCCCGTGGCGGGCGGACTCCGGGCAGCGGCCACCATCCTGGCCGACGCCACGGACGTGACGTTGTTCGGCCACGTCAACCCGGACGCCGACGCGTTCGGCAGCGCGATCGGCCTCGCCATGGCGCTGCGCGACCGCGGCGCGACGGTCCGGGTGTCCTTCGGCGCACCGGACGAGGTGCCGGAATCGTTGCGCGGCCTGGACAGCGCCGGTCTCTTCGTCCCGGCAAGGGACATTCCGGCCGTCCCGACCATGCTCGTCGTCCTGGACACCGGCAGCCTGGACCGCCTCGGCCCACTCGCCGACCGCGTCGCCGCCACCCGGGACGCCGGCGGCCACGTCGTCGTGATCGACCACCACGTCTCGAACACCCGCTACGGCACCCTCAACATCGTCGACGACCGCGCCGAAGCCACCGCCGCCCTCGTCCTGCGCCTGCTGGACGAACTGGACACCACGCTGACCGAACCGGTCGCCCGCGCCCTCTACGCCGGCCTGCTCACCGACACGAGTTCCTTCCGCCGCGCCACCCCGAACACCCACCGCGCGGCCGCCCGACTGCTGGACGCGGGCGTGGACGGCCAAGCGGTGGCCCGCCCGCTGATGGACACCCACTCGTTCGGATGGCTCACAATGCTGGCGAGCGTGCTGGCCCGCGCCGAACTCGACCCCACGGCGGCCCGAGGTCTCGGCCTCGTGCACGCGACCGTCCGCACGACCGACGCCGACGGCCTGCGGCCCGAGGACGTGGAAAGCGTGATCAACATCGTCCGCGCCACGAAGGAGGCGGAGGTGGCGGCCGTGCTCAAGCAGGCGGGCCCGGAGACGTGGACCGGCTCGATGCGTTCGGTCAGCCGGCTGGACGTCAGTGCCGCCGCGGTCGCCCTCGGCGGCGGCGGGCACCGGCTGGCGGCCGGGTTCACCGCGTACGGCACCGAGGAATCCGTGCTGGCCCAACTGAAAGCCGTACTCGACGAAGCACCGTTGATCACTCCATGAGTGCCGGCCGGGCGCTGCTCCGCCTTGCCGTGCCGGCGTTGGGCGTGCTGGCCGCCGAACCGTTGTACGTGCTGGTGGACACCGCCGTCGTCGGCCATCTCGGCGCTGTCCCGCTGGGTGGTCTCGCGCTCGGCGGCCTGCTGCTGTCGCTCGTCTCGACGCAGTTGACGTTCCTCGCCTACGGCACCACGGCCCGCACCGCCCGGCTGCACGGCGCGGGCCGCCGGTCGGACGCGGTCACCGAAGGCGCGCAGGCCACCTGGCTCGGCGTCGGGATCGGCCTGGTGATCCTGGTGGTCGGCCAGGCTCTCGCCGGTCCGGTGGCGCGTGGGCTTGCCGGTGGCGGACCGCTCGCGGACGGTGCAGTGCGCTGGCTGCGGATCGCGCTGTTCGGCGTGCCGCTGATCCTGATCACGTTGGCCGGCAACGGTTGGCTGCGCGGCGTGCAGGACACCCGCCGGCCGCTGCGCTACGTGGTCGCCGGCAACGGCCTGTCCGCGATCCTCTGCCCGATCCTGGTGCACGTCGTGCATTGGGGACTTGCCGGCTCGGCGGTCGCCAACGTGGTGGCCCAGATCGTTGTCGCCAGCCTGTTCCTGCGGGCGCTGTTACGCGAACGGGACGCCGAACTGCGGCCACGGTGGACCGGCATGCGCGCCCAACTCGGCATGGGACGGGATCTCCTGTTGCGCAGCCTGGCGTTCCAGGCATGCTTCGTGTCCGCCGCGTCGGTCGCGGCCCGCACGTCGGCCGCGGCCGTTGCCGCGCACCAGGTCGTGCTCCAGCTCTGGACGTTTCTGGCTCTGGTACTGGATTCGCTTGCCATCGCGGCACAGTCGCTCGTCGGCGCGGAACTGGGCGCGGGCCGGCAGCCGAAAGCACTGGCACGTCAGGTAACCGGCTACGGCCTCGCGTTCGGTGTGTGCACCGGCGTGGTGTTCGCGGCGCTCGCCGGCCCGCTGCCGCACGTGTTCACGACCGATTCCGCCGTACTGGCCCAGATTCCGCACGCCTGGTGGTTCTTCGTGGCGCTGCAGCCGATCGCGGGCGTCGTGTTCGCCGTGGACGGCGTGCTGCTCGGCGCGGGCGACGCCGCCTACCTGCGCACCGCGACCCTGCTCGCCGCCGCCGTCGGCTTTCTGCCACTGGTCTGGCTTTCCCTTGCCCTGCACTGGGGTCTGACCGGGATCTGGAGCGGGCTGGCCGCGTTCATGGTGCTGCGGCTGGCCGCGGCGCTCGGCAGGCTGGCCACCGGCCGCTGGGCCGTCGTCGGCCCGAGCGCGCCGGCCTGAACAGCGCGAATGCGGTCATTCGAGGCCGCCGTATGACGGTTGCCGGCGTCTTGGCAGGATGACGCGCTGTGCCCAGCCCGTCCCGCCAGCGTCGGTCCTCCCGCCCGGATCGGCCAGCCGTCCCGCCCGGACTCGTCATCGCGGACAAGCCAGCCGGTATGACCTCGCACGACGTGGTGGCCAGGGTGCGGCGGATCTTCGGCACCCGCAAGGTCGGCCACGCGGGCACGCTCGACCCGATGGCCACCGGCGTGCTCGTGCTCGGCCTGGAACGAGCGACCAAACTACTCGGCCACCTCGCCCTGGAACGCAAGGTCTACCTGGCCACCATCCGGCTCGGCGCGGCGACGACCACCGACGACGCCGAGGGCGAGATACTGTCCGAAGTGGACGGATCGACGGTGGCCGACGACGACGTGGCGGCCGGCGTGCGGGCACTGACCGGGCCGATCGACCAGATCCCGAGCGCGGTCAGCGCCGTGAAGGTGGACGGAAAGCGTGCGTACCAACGGGTCCGGGACGGCGAGGACGTCCAGCTGGCCGCCCGGCCCGTTGTCGTGCACCGGTTCGACGTGCTGTCGCTGCGGCACGTCGAGCTGGCCACCGAGCTGGACGTGCTCGTCGACTGCTCGTCCGGCACGTATGTCCGTGCGCTGGCAAGGGATCTCGGCGCCGGCCTCGGTGTCGGCGGCCACCTGACGGCGTTGCGCCGCACCCAGGTCGGCCCGTTCGGCCTGCGCACCGCGCGCACCCTTGACCAGCTCGCCGAACAGCCCGAGCTGTCGATGGACCTGGACACCTCGGTCGCGCTCGCGTTCCCCCGACGCGACGTCGACGCCCGTGAGGCCGCCGCCATCGCGCACGGCCAGCGCCTCGCACCTGCCGGCCTGCCCGGCACGTACGGCGTCTTCGACCCGGACGGCCACGTGATCGCGCTGGCGCGGGACGAGGGCAGCGGCCGCACCGGGCACGCCACCGCGCTCGTCGTGCTGGCCCCGGCCGGGTAGCCCCGGTACTCCGTCGACAGTGGCCGTAGGCTGTTGATCGTGCGGAGATGGCGCGGACTCGATTTCCTGCCGGGCAGCTGGGGCCGGTGCGTGCTGACGATCGGGGTGTTCGACGGTGTGCACCGGGGGCACCAGGCGCTCATCGGCCGGGCCGTCGAACTGGCGAAGGAGCGCGACCTGCCCAGCGTCGTGCTCACGTTCGACCCGCACCCGTCCGAGGTGGTCCGGCCCGGCAGCCATCCCGCCCAGCTGACCAGCCTCAACCGCAAGGCCGAACTGGTCGAGGAACTCGGCGCGGACGTGTTCTGCGTGATGCCGTTCACCGCGGAGCTGGCCCGGCTGCCCGCGGACGAGTTCGTGCACGAACTGCTGGTGGAACGCCTGCACGTGGCCGCGGTCGTGGTGGGGCAGAACTTCACGTTCGGTCACCACGCGGCGGGCGACGTCGCGATGCTGCGCACGCTCGGCCACCGGTTCGGGTTCGTCACCGAGGGCGCGAGCATGGTCACCGTGCCCCGCAACGGCGCCGGCACGGACCCGGAGATGGTGTTCTCATCCACGTACACCCGGTCCTGCATCGACGCCGGCGACGTCGTCGCCGCCGCTGCCGCGCTCGGCCGGCCGCACCGCCTTGAGGGCATCGTGGTGCGCGGCGACGGCCGTGGCCGGGAACTGGGCTACCCCACCGCGAACCTGTCCACCGGCCGGCACGCGGCGGTGCCTGCGGACGGCATCTACGCCTGCTGGTTCGTGCACGACGGCCCAGGCAGCCACAACCGCACCGAACCGAGCCCGGTGCCGCGCAGGCTGCCGGCCGCGGTCTCGGTCGGCACCAACCCGACGTTCTCCGGCCGGGAACGGCGGGTCGAGGCGTTCGTGCTCGACCTGGACGAGGACCTGTACGGCCAGCGCGTCGCACTGGACTTCGTGGCCCGCCTGCGGGACATGGAGCGGTACGACACGATCGAGGAACTGGTGGAACAGGTCGGCAATGACGTGCGTCGAACCAGGGAACTGCTCAGCGCCGCCGACTGAATCCAGGGAACTACTCAGCACCGCCGACTGATCAGCCGATCGAGTGGTGCGGGGCCAGGTGACGGACAGATCGTCCGATTCGAGCCCGTCGATCGATCGTGGCTGGCAGGATGGCCGTGGTCGGCGACGACGTGCCAGGGAGAGGCGACGGTGGAGGACCCGAAGATCGTCCAGCGCAACCTCGCGTTGCAGCGCGAGTGGTACGGCGAACCGCTCGGCGACCGGGTGCGCCGTCTGGTGCGGGCGTTCAACATCTCGCAGGCGAACCTGGCCGACGTCCTCGGCATCAGCGCACCCATGCTCAGCCAGGTGATGAGCGGCCGCCGGGCGAAGATCGGCAATCCTTCGGTACTGGCCCGGCTGATCATGCTGGAACGGAAGGTGCTCGTCCCGGACGTGGCCGCCGGTAAGCCCGATGCGATGCGCCAGGCCATGCTGGACGTGCGCGACTCCCGGCCGCAGGTGGGCCGGGACGTGCTGCCGGTGGACGGCAGCTCGGACGCGCATGCCGCCGTCGCCGCGCTGCGCAACATCCTGGCCAGCGACGACCTGCTGGCCGCCGCCGATCTCGTCGACGACGACTACCCGGAACTGGGCGAACTGCTGCGGCGGGCCGGCGAACGTCAGGCCCCGTGAATGCCAAGGCTGTTCTCCGCGCTGGTCCCGCCGGCCGTGGTCTTCGGCCACCTGTCCGACTTCCTGGCCGCGCACACGGCTGACCGCGACAAGGCGCTGCGCTGGACCCCGGCCGACAACTGGCACATCACGTTCGGTTTCTTCGGTGACGACGACGACCCGGTGCGCCGGTCGAAATGGCTGCACCGCAGGGCCGACGGCCGCCCAGCACCCCGGTTACGGCTCGCGGGTGCGGGCACGTTCCCCGGTGTGCTCTGGGTCGGCGTGCACACCGACGACGTGACCGTGTTGGCCCGGCTGGCTCAGGCGGCCGGCGCCGGGCGGCGTGGCTACAAGCCGCACCTCACGGTGGCCAGATGGCGGTCCGGCGAAGTTGATCAAGCCGCGTTAATCCGGTTGTTCGACGGGTATACTGGACCTTGGTTCATTCCGGACGAGTTGCTGCTGATGCGGAGCGACTTCGCTGGCGCCGGCAACGGCGGTGATCTCGGACGGCGCGGACCCACCTATACTACTGTGGATCGTGTGGCACTGACCCGCGTCTGACCGTGTGCGACGGTCGATGCGCGGTGTCACGTGCCTGCCTGATACCCTCGGTGTTTGAGTCCGGCTGCGGTCCGTGGCGGCCGGTACTGTCACCTCCCGTTGTGGGAAGTCCACGTCCTCGGTGTGTGCCGGTGGGCGGGATGTCACGGTACATATCAAGGAGAGAACGAGTGGCGCTGTCCACCGAGCAGAAGAAGACCATTCTCGGCGACTACGGCCTGCACGACTTGGACACCGGTTCGCCGGAGGCCCAGGTCGCGCTGCTGACGAAGCGGATCAGCGACCTCACGCGGCACCTGCAGACGCACCAGCACGACCACCACTCCCGCCGGGGACTGTTGATCATGAACGGCCGCCGCAAGCGGCTGCTCAAGTACGTGGCGCAGGTGGACATCGAGCGCTACCGGTCGCTCATCAAGCGACTGGGCCTGCGCCGATAGGCAATGTCTTCGACAGGGAGCCGACCGTGCAGGTCCAGGCCGGTCGCTCCCGTCGGAGCGGTAAGAACTTAACGAGGGACCGCGTGCCACGGCATTGGGATACGTCCGCCGGTCCTCGGTAGTGGTTCCCGGCCCCGCCGGTGGCCGACCCCAGGTCGGCGCCGTGCCACGCCGGGAGCTTCGATCGAAGACCGGCCTCGTCGCATGGCCGTGACCCGATGCGCAGGGAGCGCACCCGGGTTGCCGCGCGGCCCCAAAAGACGAGGAGACAACAACACAATGACCGAACTTCACGACGGGGCGGTGCACGAAGCCACCGCCACGATCGACAACGGCCGGTTCGGCACCCGCACCGTCCGTTTCGAAACCGGCCGGCTGGCCCGCCAGGCCGCCGGCAGCGTCGTCGCCTACCTCGACGACGAGACCATGCTGCTGTCCGCGACAACGGCGTCCAAGCACCCGAAGGAGCACTTCGACTTCTTCCCGCTGACCGTTGACGTCGAGGAGCGGATGTACGCGGCGGGCCGGATTCCCGGCTCGTACTTCCGCCGCGAGGGCCGTCCGTCCACGGACGCGATCCTGACCTGCCGGCTGATCGACCGCCCGCTGCGCCCGTCCTTCGTGGACGGCCTGCGCAACGAGATCCAGATCGTCGTCACGGTGCTCAGCCTGAACCCGCAGGACGTCTACGACGCCGTCGCGATCAACGCCGCGTCCGCGTCGACGCAGCTCTCGGGTCTGCCGTTCTCCGGCCCGATCGGCGGCGTCCGCGTCGCGCTGATCGATGGCCAGTGGGTCGCGTTCCCGACCCGCGAACTGCTCGCCAAGGCCGTGTTCGACATGGTCGTCGCCGGTCGCGTGATCGGTGACGATGTCGCGATCATGATGGTCGAGGCCGAGGGCACCGAGACCATGACCGACCTGATCGCGGAGGGCGCGCAGCCGCCGACCGAGCAGGTCGTCGCCGGTGGCCTCGAAGCCGCCAAGCCCTTCATCCGGGCGCTGTGCGCGGCACAGGCCGAACTGGCCGCGGCCGCCGCCAAGGAGACCGCCGAGTTCCCGACGTTCCCGGCCTACCAGGCCGACGCGTACGACGCCGTCGCGGCCGCCGTGACCGACGAACTGGCCGAGGCACTGACGATCGCGGGCAAGCAGGAGCGCGAGTCGAAGATCGACGAGGTCAAGGCGCTGTGTCTGGAGCGGGTCGGCGTCGGCGAGGGCGCCGCGTTCGACGGCCGGGACAAGGAGATCGGCGCCGCGTTCCGCGCGCTGACCAAGAAGCTGGTCCGCCGCCGCATCCTGCGCGACAAGGTGCGTATCGACGGCCGGGGCATCACAGACATCCGGCAGCTGTCCGCCGAGGTCGCCGTGGTGCCGAGGGCACACGGGTCGGCGCTGTTCGAGCGCGGCGAGACCCAGATCATGGGTGTCAGCACGCTGAACATGCTGCGCATGGAGCAATCGCTGGACACG
>DATBCR010000674.1:0-8314 GCA_036270375.1 Pseudonocardiaceae bacterium
TATCAGCGGGCCGGCCGGCACTGGCGCGGACGCGACTTCGGTGCACAGCGGGCCGATGCGGGCGAGCACCCGCACCTGCCTGTCGCCGGCCTCGATCTCGTAGTGGTGCCGTTCGTCGAGTCGGACCGCGAGGCCGCCACGGCCCTGCGCTGGATCGACCAGCGCGCGGACGCGACACGACAGGTGCTGCTGGCGCCGCCCGACGAACACCACATCGGCGGCGTCCAGCGAATCGCCGCGAGCGCGCAGGGACAGCCAGCCGGCGCGGTCATTGGTGGTGCAGTGATCCGCGGGACGTTCCCGTGGCGAGATCCAGCACGGCCGCGGTACGCCGAGATCGAAGTCGTCCCGGTTCGGCTCGACGGGACCGGGTTGTCGTGGCCACGGCGGCGCGGCCAGGTCGAGTGTCACGTCGCCGACCACCGGCCAACCGTCCACCCAGGTCACCGGCGCCAGGAACGTTTCCCGGCCGAGCACGTGCCAGCCGGGCGATCCGCCGGCCGGGCGCACGCCGAGCAGCACCATCCACCACGAACCGTCGACCGCCTGCACCAGGTCCGCGTGGCCGGTGTTCTGGATCGGGCTGGCGGTGCCGCGGTGGGTCAGGATCGGGTTGGCGGGGCACGGCTCGAACGGGCCGGTGGGCGCGTCGCCGCGGGCGATCGAGACGGCGTGGCCCCGCTCGGTACCGCCCTCGGCGATCATCAGGTACCAGTACTCGCCGATCCGGTACAGGTGCGGCGCCTCCGGGAACCGGGCGCCGGGTGTGCCGGACCACAACCGGTGCGGTGCACCGAAGGTCTGCCCGGTGTGCGGATCGATGCGGACCTGCTGGATCCCGGCGAACGTGCACCAGCAGTTGCCGTCGTCGTCCCAGGCCAGATCCGGGTCGATGCCGGTGATGCCGGGCAGCCGGACCGGGTCCGACCAGGGGCTGGCCGGGTCGGTCGCCGTGCACAGCAGATTGCCGCCGTCACTGACGTTCGTGACGATCAGCCAGAACCGGCTGTCGTGGTGGCGCAGTGTGGGTGCGTAGATCCCGCCGGAGGACGGCGCGGTGGTGGGGTGTGCGAGCCTAAGCTGGCTCGGCCGGTCCAGCACGTTGCCGATCTGCGTCCAGGACACCAGGTCGCGACTGTGGAAGATGGGCACACCAGGGAAGTACTCGAAACTGGAACACGCGAGGTAGTAGTCCGTGCCCACCCGGCAGACGGTCGGATCGGGATGGAACCCGGGGATCACCGGGTTGGTGACGGTGTCGGACACTCGAATCAGTCCTTTCCGGACACACGTAGCCCGCGCACGTGCCAGGCGGCGACGCGGCAAGCTTGACGCCACTGCCACCGGCCAGCAACAGATCGTCACCCTGATGCCCGGCGACACTGGCAACAGGCCCGAGCCCTGTTCGTCGAAGTCAGCGAATCACACCGTGCCACGGAAATCGACATCCGGCTGGCGAAACTCCAGGACTGAACGTAATTCGCGCGAGCACTTGAGGACCGTCCATAGTGGACGATATATTGAGGAGGTCACGATATCGTGTAATGCATGGGATTGCCCGAAAAGATCGAGTTCGCGATCTACGGCCTTGTCGTCACCCCGGCACTGCATCTGGCTGACCGGCGCGGCATCTTCGCCAGCCTGCTGGCCGACGGGCCGGCGACCGGACCGGAAGTGGCCACCCGCGCCGGTCTGGACCCGGACACGACCGAACGGGTGCTGCTCGTCCTGGCCTCGGTCGACATCGTGCGGCGGGATGCTGATGGCCGATACACCGTCGCGGCCGAGGCAAGGCCGTTCGTCGATCCAGCCACACCGGACCACGTGGGCGGGTTCGTCCAGCACCTGGTCGACGGTAGCCCGACCCGCCTGGCCACTCTGGATCGCTACCTCACGGACGGCGCGATCGACGGCGAGCCGTCGCCGTATGCCCGGTTCTACGCCGATGCCGAGTCCACCGGCGATTTCATGCGCGCCATGTGGGATCTCAGCCACGGTGTCTCTCGTGAACTGGCCGCGCTGGCCGGCCTGGCCGGACATCGCCGGCTGGTGGACGTCGGCGGTGCCAATGGCCCGTTCGCCGTGGCGGCGCTGGCCGCGGCGCCGGACCTGACCGCCGTCGTGTTCGATCTACCGGACGTGGCGCCACACCTGGCCCGGACCCGACAGGCGTACGGCCTCGGCGACCGGTTGACGTTCATCGCCGGCGACTTCTTCCGCGACGATTTGCCCACCGGCGACGTGCTGGCCTTCGGTTATGTCATGTCCAACTGGCCGGACGACGCATGCCGGGAGCTGGTGCGCAAGGCGTACCGGGCGTGCGCGCCAGGCGGCAAGCTGCTGGTGATGGACCGGCTACTCAACGACGGCAGAGACGGTCCACTGTCGGCGGCCGTGATGAACCTGACCATGCGGCTGGAGACCCACGGCCGGCACCGCACCGCCGCCGAGTTCGTGGACCTGCTGACGTCGGTCGGCTGGACCAACTGCGCAGTGCGCCGCTCGTCCCGCGACAAGCATCTCGTCATCGGCCACAAGCCCGACCAGAGGTGACTGTGCACGCCGTGGGTTCCAGAAGTCGGGCGAGGACGTCGTCCCTTCTCGGCGTCTTGCCGACGACAGCATCAGTCGGTCTCTCCCGGTGTGGCGGTTCCGTGGTTGTGCCGTAAGCGCGCGAGTGTGGCCAGTGCCCCTGCCACATTGCTGGTCGTGGTGTCGTTGTCGCGGGTGGCGAAGCCGAGGGCGGCGTTGCTTCGCTCGGTGAACTCGGCCAGGAAGTTCAACTCGTCGGCGTCGTACCGGGCGGCGACGCTGTCGAAGACCTCGCCGAGCGGTCGGTAGTGCGCCATCAGGGCAGTTATTTCGGGGCCTCGGACGATCTCGATCAGGACCTGGCGGCGGTCCCGGTCGCTGCGCACCCGCCGTACGTAGCCGGCCTCCGCCAGCCGGTCGATCATGGCCGTGACCGCGCCACCCTTGGTCATGGCCAGTGCGTCTGCCAGTTGGCTGGGCGTCGACCGGCCTTCGAGGGTGAGCAGGTTGAGGCACTGCAGGTCGGTCGGATTGACGCCAACCTGGCCCGCGACCACCTGGTTGATCATCACCGCGAGCGTCACCTGTATCCGCGACGCCTTGCTCAGCCGCTCCAGCGCCCGCGTGCGCCGCTCGTCGTTCAACACTCCACGTCCCCTGAAATGCTCTCTAAAATAGAGAGACACTGTTTTAGTGTCTCTCTATAGTATACGAGCTCACCTCAACCCAGGAGATGCCTCGATGACCACCACCCACTTCCAGGTCCTGATTGTCGGTGCGGGGACCGGCGGACTGTGCCTGGCGCACGGCCTCAAGCAGGCCGGCATATCGGTCGCCGTGTACGAACGCGACGCCACCCGCCGCGACGGTCTGCAGGGCTACCGAGTCGGCATCGACCCCGACGGCAGCCGCGCCCTGCACGACTGCCTGCCCAGGGATCTGTTCGACACGTTCGTCGCCACCTGCGCCCGTACCCCCGAGTGGTCCAACCAGCTCACCGAGCAGCGCAAGGAACTGCTGACCCTGTCCGCCACCAGCGCCACCGACCCCGATGCGGTGGCCAGCGAACGGTCGGTCTCCCGGATGACCCTGCGCCAGGTGCTACTGACCGGCCTGGACGACACCGTCGCGTTCGGCCGGACCTTCACCCGTTACGCGAACAACCCCGACGGCACGGTCACCGTCCACTTCGAGGACGGGACCAACGCGACCGGCGACGTGCTGGTCGCAGCCGACGGCTCGAACTCCCAGGTACGCCGCCAGTATCTGCCGCACGCCCGCCTCGAACCGTCCGGCCTGATCGGCGTCACCGGCAAGGTCCCGCTCGACGACACGACCCGGCCGCTGCTCACCGAACGGATGCTCAACGGCGTATCCATGGTCGTCGGCCCGCACGGCAACTCCTGCGTCTACCACGTGATGCGCTTCCCGTGGGACGAGTCCGGCGCCCCGAAGGCCGGGATCGGCTCGACCGACGCCGAGTTGATCAGGAACTGGCCCGGCCTGCAGTTCGACAACACCCGCGACTACATCATGTGGGGTTTCGCCACCGCCGCGAAGGACCTGCCCGCCGACATCCTGACGATGTCCGGCCAGCAACTGCACCGCCTGGTCCAGCAGCGCACCGCCGCCTGGCACCCGGACCTGCGCCGACTGTTCACCCTCGCCGACCCCGACAGTTGCTTCCCGCTCAACATCCGCACCTCCGTGCCGATCGAGCAATGGGCCACGACTAACGTCACGCTCGTCGGCGACGCCATCCACACCATGACCCCCGGCCGCGGCGTCGGCGCGAACACCGCGCTACGCGACGCCCGCCTGCTCACCCGCAACCTCACCGCCGCTCGTGACGGCCGCACGACCGTGCTCGACGCGATCCGGGACTATGAAACGAAGATGATCGCCTACAGCACCGTGGCGGTACGGGAATCCCTGAAACAGATGACCGCCGACGGCGCCCTCTACAAGCCCGGCATCGGCCGGATGGCGCTGGCCGGGATGCGCACCGCCTTCCGCGTGATGAACCACCTGCCCCCGGTCAAGCGGCGCATCGCCGCCTCCTTCGAAAACTTCCGCAATCAGGACGAGGATTGACCCGCGGCCATGCGGCTGGATCTTGTTGGCACGTTTACCGGAGGGCGGTCAGTTGACCTATAATTCACTGCTCACTGAAACTATCGTGGCTATCATGGCCTGGCTCGGTCAGAGGCGAGCGGTCGTGTTCTCCAGTTGACTGTGGACCCACCGAAGGAGCAGTGAATTGACAACGGGTTTGGGCGGATTTGACGCCTCACCGGGGACCTCACTTTCAACACCTAAGGGTTTGATCGCGTCCCGCGCCAGCCGACCCTTGACAGGATCGCGGGTGCGTTGGATCCTGCCTGTGTGAGCGTTAACATGAACGCCGCAAGCAGTTCATGCGAGATCAGCAGGCGGAGCCCGCAGCAGCTGAGAGCTCCGCCCATTCAGTGACCACCTCGACGGCGATTCACCCACATATCCGGCGGATAATATTCTGTGCAAATTTCGAGCCCGCGCCGGTTTGCTCGATCTGCAGGCTGCGCAACCGGTCGGCGTCCGGGATACCCCGCCGGCAACGCTGCTCGTTCAGTCCTATTCGGACGATGGCCAACTGGATGTGACATGGGATTCATGACACGACGGCGCTTTCTGGAAACCTCCGTGGCGGGGATCGCTGCCGCGGCCACGACGAGCATGGTGCCGGGTCGCCCCGCGCAGGCCCTCAGCGCGGGGGCGCTGCCTCCTTACGTCGGGGCGGGCAGCACGGCACCGGTTCGGCCGTTCCAGTTGTCCGACGTGCGGCTGGGCGCCGGCCTGTTCCAGGAGAAACGGGACCGGATGAAGAACTTCATCCGGCAGTTCGACGAGCGCCGCTTTCTGGTCCCGTTCAACGACAACGTCGGCCGGCCCAACCCGCCCGGGGTGCAGGTGGTCGGCGGCTGGGAGGGCACAACCCAGCTCAGTGGGCACTGGACCGGGTTCTACCTGAGCGCGCTGGCCCAAAGCTACGCGGACCAAGGCGAGCAGGTCTACAAGGACAAGATCGACTGGATGGTGGGCCAGCTGGCGGCGGTCCAGGACGCGATCATCGCCAAGTACCAGAATCCCGGCCAACCCCCGCCGCCGCCGAAGATCGGCCGCGTCGCCGGCCGGTTCGGCAACGCGTTGGCGCTCAACGGATCCAGCAACGCGCAGTACGTGGCAATGCCCACGGGGATGACCGCGCAGCTCACCGACTTCACGATCGCCGCATGGGTAAACCTCGGGTCGGCCGACACGTGGATCCGGCTGTTCGACTTCGGCCAGAACACCAGCGTATACATGTTTCTGACTCCAGCCGCCGGGATTGCCGGAACGCCGCCGCGGTTCGCGATCACCACCGGAGGCCCCGGCAAGGAGCAGCAGCTCACCGGCGGCTCGGCGCTGCCGACCGGCGAGTGGGTGCACCTGGCGGTCACCCTGTCCGGGACGACCGGGACTCTGTACGTGAACGGCCAAGTAACCGCCACCAACACCGGTATGACGCTCAACCCGGCCAGTCTGGGCGTCCCGGCCTGGCTGTGGATCGGCAAATCAACGTTCTCCGACCCTTTCCTGAACGGCAGCGTCGACGAGTTCCAGGTCTTCAACCGGGCGTTGAGCCAAGCCGAGATCTCCTCGCTGCTGGACTCGGCGACCGGGACCACCGCCGGCGGCAACCTCGACTGGTACCGGTTCGACGAGAACGACGGCGCCACCGCGCTCGACTCCTCCGGCAACGGCCGCGACGCCACGATCGTCCCGGTGCCCAACCCGGCCGCCTGGGTACCGACGTTCCCGGGCTATCTGGGCGCCCTTCCCGACGACCTGGTGTTGCGGCTGGGCCCACCTCGGTTCGCGAACTACGGCGGCGACAGCGGGACCTGGGCCCCCTGGTACACCCAGCACAAGCTCATGCGCGGCCTGCTCGACTGTTACGAGATCGCCGGCAACGGGCAGGCACTGCAGATCGTGACCACGATGGCGGACTGGGCGCATCTCGTCCTGACGATCGGCGACAAGAACCATCCCGGCTACCCCGGGCCGATCACCAGAGCCAATCTGAACTTCATGTGGGATGCCTACATCGCCGGAGAGCTCGGCGCATCGAACGAGCCGGTCGCGGAGATCTACGCGCTGACCGGTGACCCGAAGCACCTGGAGACCGCGAAGTTATTCGACAACCGGCAGTCCTTGTTCGGCGCCTGCGTCGACGACCGGGACATCCTGGCCGTCACCGCCGCCAACAACCCCGGGCCGCGGCGCCCGGACCGGCTGCACGCCAACCAGCACATCCCGGGCAACGTGGGCTACCTCAGGATCTTCGAGCAGACCGGCGATGGCGAGTACCTCAAGGCGGCGAAGAACTTCTTCGGCATGGTGGTGCCACACCGCATGTATGCCATCGGCGGCACCGGCGGCGACTATCCGGGCTCCAACGCCAACATCGAGCAGTTCCAGAACCGGAACGACATCGCCAACGCGATCGCGCGGAGCGGCTCGGAGACCGAGGCGACCCACAGCCTGCTCCAGTTGGCTCGCAACCTGTTCTTCCACGAGCCGGACGCGGCGTACATGGACTACTACGAGCGCGCCACGGTCAACCAGATCGCCGGCTCACGCGCCGACGCCGACAGCGCGGATGACCCGCTGACCACCTACTACCAGCCGCAGTCTCCAGGCGCCACGCGGAGCTACGGCAACCTGGGCACCGGCGACGGCGGCGCAGGCCTCGAAGACCAGACCAAATACCAGGAGGCCATCTACGCCCGCTCGGCCGACGGCTCGACGCTGTGGGTCAACCTCTACATCGCCTCCGCCCTCAACTGGACCGACAAGGGGTTCACGATCATCCAGAACACCAAGTTCCCGCGCAGCGACCGGTCCCGGCTCACCATCGGCGGTGCCGGGCCGCTCGTCATCAATCTGCGGGTGCCCGCCTGGGCGGTGCGGGGCTTCACGGTTGCGATCAACGGGGTCGCGCAGCACGTCGGTGCAGTGCCAGGCAGATACCTGACACTGCACCGGACATGGGCTCGCGGGGACACCATCGACGTCTGGATGCCGTTCAGCCTCCGCGTCGAGCGGGCGATCGACCGGCCGGACACCCAGTCGATCTTCTGGGGCCCGGTCCTGCTGCCGATCCTCGGCGACCCCGGCGGCGGCACCTACCGGGAGCTGACGCTCTACCGGTCGCTCAAACTGGACGGCGACTACTCGCGGGCGGCGATCCCCCCGGCTGGCACCACGCCGGACGGCGACCCGTTGTTCACCACCGCGGGCCTGATGCTGCAGCTGTGGTATGTCGGGGACGCCCAGCCGCAGTCGGCCTACTTCCGGCGGGTGGAGCCCGAGATCGTGTTCGGCTCGATCGACAGCGGTGTGCCCAACTTCAAGCGCGACGACGGGTTGCCGAACTACGATGTCCCGGTCCAGGGTGTCGCATCACCAGGACATGACGGCCTCACCTTCCTCGACATCGTCTGGGACCAGGCGCCGTTCCGTGACCACGGGGCCTTCGTGTCGGCCGTTGCCGGAACCGCCGAGGACTTTGCCGCCAAGGGCCTGCTCACCCCCACGCAGAAAGACGCTGTCGTGTCGGCGGCCGCCCGGGCACGCGAGGAGCTGGCACCGTCCTAATTGCACGGTCCGCGCCCCGATCGGCCGGCCGGTGATGGTCGCGATCCGCTGATCAACCTGGGCAGCGTGCTTGACATGGACTGTGTTAGCGCTAACAATACAT
>DATBCR010000675.1:0-5129 GCA_036270375.1 Pseudonocardiaceae bacterium
GTCGACCGGGTACAGCGCGTTGGAGCCGAAGAACAGCGGCATCGTGATGGCCTGGCCGATGCCCATCAACCTGTCCCGCGTCAGCACAAGGCCGGCGATCATGATGGACAGGCAGCAGAAGAACGCCGACCCGAGCACCACCACGACGCACATCGCGAGCAGCCGCAACGGATTCGCGGTCAGGCCGACGCCGAGGATCGCGGAGAGCACCAGCACCACCAGCGCCTGCGCGAGCGCGCGGACGCCGGCCGCAAACGCTTTCCCCGTCACCAGGGCGATTCTGGGTGTCGGCGTGACCAGCAGTTTGGCAAGCACGCCCGCGTCGCGTTCCCAGATGATCTGGATGCCGTAGAAGATCGAGACGAACAGTGCGGACTGGGCCAGGATGCCGGGCGCCAGGTAGTCGAGGTACGGGACGTTGCCGGTCGGGATGGCCCGCAGCCGGGTGAACGTCTCGCCGAAGATCAGCAGCCACAGTGCCGGCTGGATCGCCCTGGTGACCAGTTCGGTGCGGTCGTGCCGCAGCCGCTGGAGTTCGACGAGGCACATGGTGCCGGTGCGAACCACGACCAGGCCGAGAAAGCCGAAACGGGCCGAGCGGTGCCGCTCAGCCGAGGCGACGAGCGGTACGTCGGGCGGAGCGGACATTCCGCATCCTCTCTCCGGTGTCCGCGGCGAGCGCGTCACCGGTGGTCGCACGGAAGACGTCGTCAAGGGTGGCGTCCGGGCCGACCATCGCCTTGAGTTCGGGCGGGGTGCCCTGCGCGCGGATGCGGCCGCGGTGCATCAGGGCGATCCGGTCGCACTGCTGGTCGGCCTCGTCCATGTAGTGCGTTGTGACGAGCACGGTCATGCCGGTGGCGGCGCGGACCTCGTCGATCCGTTCCCACACGCTGGCGCGGCCGATCGGGTCGAGGCCGATGGTCGGCTCGTCCAACACGAGCAGCCGGGGCGCGCTGACCAGGGCCTGGGCCAGTTCCAGGCGGCGGATCATGCCGCCGGAGTAGCCGCTTGCGGTGCGCTCGGCGACGTCGGTCAGGGCCACCGATGCCAGCGCGTCGGCCACCGCGGCTTTGCGGGCCGAGCGTGGGACGTCGAAAAGGCGGGCGAACAGGGCAACGTTCTCGCGGCCGGTCAGCGCGCCGTCCGCGGAGAGTTGTTGCGGCACATAGCCGATCAGGCGGCGCGCGTCCAGTTTGCGGCGGGCAACGTCGACGCCGAACACCGTGATCGCACCGGGCGGTACCGGCAAGAGTGTAGTGATCATCCGGATGGCGGTGGTCTTGCCGGCGCCGTTCGGGCCGAGCAGGCCGAACACCGTGCCGGTGGCCACTTCCAGGTCAAGGCCGTCGACCGCGACGGTGTCGCCGAAGGCGTGCCGTAGGTCTGTGCAGCGTACCGCCGGCTCACTCATCGGCCTCCCCTTGGTCCAAAGTGGACAGCAGGTCGCGCAGTGCCGGCAGTGCGGCCGCGATGGCCGCCTGGTCCGTTGTGGACAGTGCCGCGATACCCGCGCCGACCAGTTCGGCCCGCGCGGTGCGCCATTCGGCCAGCCGCTTCACCGCCAGATCGGTGGGGTACAGCTGGATCGCCCTGCGGTCCAGTGGGTCCGGTTGGCGGACCAGCATGCCGTTCTCGGTGAGCTGGTTGACCAGTGTGCTCACCGAGTTGGCCGCGAGGCACAGTTCCCGGGCGGCCGCGGCCACGCCGATGCCCGGGTGGTCGTGGACGACGCGCAGCAGTTCGAGTTGGGCGCCGCGGAGTTGCGGGCCGATCCCTCTCGGGCGCAACTCACGGCGTACCAGGCGGCGAGTCGCGGCCATGGTGACCATGAGCTGATCGCCAAGCTCGACCGGGTCGGGTTTCGGCACGTCCCGATGATAGCTCTTACTGAGAGCTATCGCCATGGAAGTGTGTGCTGTCGGGCGATTCTCGGCGTGCGTCAGCTTGGGCAGTCGGATTTGGCCTGGCGCAACGAGAATGCCGTCACGGTGCCGTTGCCGGCTACCTGGAAGACGTAGATCGCCTTGGGGTTGCCGGTTGCCGGTACGGTCGTCATGCCGGCGCGCACCGGTAGCACCAGCAGCGGGTAGGCGTCGGCAAGGGCTTCCTTGGACGAGCCGATGCCGATGCCCTCCGGGGTGTGCATCGTTGGTCCCGCGATCACCTGGATCACACCGTTCCGCGCGCTGACAAGCAGCTCCAGCACGGCGTCCGCCGGCAGTGTGGTGACCGGCGTGGCACCCGGCACAACCGTGCTCGGCTGCTGAACGGTCACCACGTCCAGGAACACCGTGTAGCGGTAGCAGCCGTTCGACGTCACCGGTGCCGCGTCGCGCAACTGTGCGACCGCGGCGACGTCCTTCAGTGACATGCCAAGGGAAAGCTTGTCGTAGCCGAACGGTCCGAGCACGTCGGTCGGCTTGTACATGGTCGTCGGCGCCGCTGCCGGAGTCGTGGTCGTCGCGATCGGCACGGTGGTGGACAGCACCGGGCCGGCGGCGGTGACGTGCGTGGTCGCCGGGTGGCCGATGCCGCTCAGTGCGGCACCGGCGGACACCACGGCCACGGCAGCCAGCACACTGCCGGCGGCGGCCATCGCCATCCGGCCGCGCCGACGACGCCGAGCCCCCGCGACCACGGCGACGCCCGCATTCCTGGCCACCGGGACGGCCAGTCGGTCGTCCGCGAACAACCGGCGTAGTTCGTCGTCCAGCGCGGGCTGTTCCTCGTGCTCCCGTTCGTCGTCCTCGGGTGTGCCCGTGCTCACCGTCCTCCCCTCCCTTCCAGTACCGCGCCCAGCCGGGTTCGCAGTGTCCCCATCGCCTTGTTCGCCTGGCTTTTCACCGTGCCCTGGGAGATCCCGAGAGTTCTGGCGATCTCGGCCTCGGAGAGGTCCTCGTAGTAGCGCAGCACGATGACCGCGCGCTGCCGGGGTGGCAGGGCCCGCAACGCCTGCCACAGCGGTTCGTCCGCGAAACGGTCCGGCTGGTACACGGCCCGGGTCTCCGGGATGTCCGCGACCAGGTTCTCCCGCCGGACCCGGCGCCATCGGCTGACGTGCGCGTTGGCCATCGCGCGCCGGGCGTACGCCAGTGGGTCGCCGGTGCGGCGGACGACCGTCCCCCAGCGGGCGCCGATCCGCTCCAGCACGCCCTGCACAAGGTCGGCCGCGTCGTGCGGGTTGCCGGCCAGAGCGTGGCCGTAGCGCAACAGGCCGGGCAGCGCGGCGCGGACGAACTCACCGAAGTCGTCGGCGAGCACGTCGTGCCCGTTGGCATTCCGGCCCGGTTCCGTTGTCGGCTCCGCCCATTGGTCAGTGTCCGGGCCGGTCAGCGGTGCGGCCCGTGCCGCGGACGGCAACGCTGCGACCACTACCGGTCTCCCTCCCGGCCTCCGGTCGTCAGCCGTCGGGAAGAACACGCGGTGGCCGCCTCTCAGGTTGCCCGAAGTTCCGCCAGCGCGGCCGGCAGGCGGAACGTGCCGTCGTCGGACGGCGGGAACTCGTGTGTGGCGACCACCGCGCCGATCGGGATCGGACCGTACACGTGCGGGAACCACGGCCCGCCCGGCTGCGGCGGGTCACCCGGCTCCCAGCGGACCGGTGCCGGCACCTTCGTCGGGTCGATCACCAGCAACAGCAGGTCGGACAGTCCACGGTAGAACGCGTCGGCCGGCAGGTGCACCGTGCCGGGGTCGGAGCAGTGCACGAAACCCTGCTCGGCCAGTGACGACGGGCGGCACTCGCCGACCGCGCGCGCCGCCGCCCAGTCCGGCCGGCTGATGATGTGCATGATCACGTTGTGCACAACCCTTGTGGATAGCCCTGTGGATACCTGTGGACAACCTACGCCGGCTGTGGACAGCTCAGCGGAGGGTGACCTGGCGACCGCGCAGGCCGTCCCGTGCCCTCCGCTCGGCCTCGGTGGTCGGCTCGTCGGCAAGCGAACCGATCGCGTCGGCCAACCGGTCGTTGAGCGCCTTCGCCGGCTCGTCCCACTCCCGCGCGTGCATCTCCCGGTCCAGGTCCCACACCGGCACCAGCACGCCGTGCGCGCGGAACGAACCGGCGTAGCGGGAACCCTCACCGAGGTCCAGCTCGCCGCGCACGGACAGCCGGGCCAGTGCCGCGAGCAGCTCCTCCTCGGGCTCGGGGCGGACCCAGCGCAGGTGCGCGCGTTCGCCCGCGTCCACCCAGTAGGCGGCACGCACGCCGTCCGCGGTGAGCCGGTCGGTGGGCAGGATCGCCGCGTTCGCCCGTTCCAGTGACAGCGCGACCTCGCCGGTCGGCTCGTCCGCGTCGGCCGGCATCCACCAGCTGAAGTCGGCGTGCAACTCCGGTGACAGCTCGGCCTTGGGGTCGATCAGGTCGACCAGCCGTTCGATGTTCTCGGGGTCCTGCTCGGCCGGCCCGACGACGGACAGCACCTCACCCGGCTCGGCGGTCAGCGCCCACCGGATCGAGCGGGCCACGTCCCGGCCGATATCACCCGACCGGGTCTGCACTTGCATCCCGACGTACGCCACACCGTCCGAGCGGACGAGACCGGCCGCGGCCATCGGCAGCACGGTCGCCAGCGTGACCGCACGGGCATCCGGCACGAGCAGCGGGAGCGCGACGGTCGCGGACGGCACGAACTCACGCAGCGCGACCAGCTCACACTCGCCGGCCAGCCCCTCGAACGGCCGGCCGACGGCGACGTCCACCGGGCCGCCGGCCGCGCCGTGGCAGGCCTTGTAGCGCCGGCCCGACCCGCACGGGCAGGGCTGCCGGGGGTTGAGCCCCTCGCGTGGCTTCGTCGCGCCCTTGGCCGCCGTCCGCTTGGACACCTGTTTCTCCCTGCTGTCGGCACGGCTGTCGCCGCTGAAGTTCGACCCGGAGGTTAACCCGCCGACGGCCGGTGGGTGTCGGCCGCCTCACCGCTCGCGAGCGCGTCCAGCATGAGCGCCGGGGAACTGGACGCGAAGTAGGCCACACCGAGTTGCTGGCACAGCAGGACGTCCGCCGGGTCGTTCGGGATCAGACCGGACGGGTCCTCGGTGGTCCAGCAGTACGTGGGATGACCGAGCGCGCGGCTGCGCTCGACGTAGCCGGGGTGGGCGCGCAGCAGGTTGATGCCGGGGCCGGT
>DATBCR010000676.1:0-9904 GCA_036270375.1 Pseudonocardiaceae bacterium
CCAAGCACTTCTACGACCTCGGTTGGCGCGGCATCAACATCGAGCCGATCGCCGCGCTCGCCGACGAGTTCCGCCGGCAGCGGCCGGGCGACGTGACCCTCGCGGTCGCGCTCGGCGCCCACCCGGGTACCGCGACCCTGCACCTGGTGGACAACCTGTCCGGATTGTCCACAGTGGACGAAGTTTTGGCACGCGAATACCGCGACCGCGACGATCTGCGGGTGCGGGAGGTGTCGGTGCCGGTGCGCACGCTGGCCGACGTGCTTGACGAGTACCCCGGTCCGGTGGACTTCCTCAAGATCGACGTCGAGGCGGCGGAACGCGCGGTCATCGAGGGCGCGGACTTCACCCGGCACCGGCCGAGGGTGCTCGTCGTCGAGGCGACCGAGCCCGGCTCGCCGACGCCCGCCTACCAGGACTGGGAACCGCTGCTGGTCGCGGCCGGCTACCGGTGTGCGCTGTTCGACGGGCTGAACCGCTTCTACGCGGCCGATGACGACACCGAGGCCATAACGGTGCTTGCCGCGCCGGCCAACGTGTTCGACGTGTTCGAGCGGGTGTACGTCACCGAACAGCGGGCCGCGCTGGCCGAACTGCGGGTGCTGCACACCGCGGAGACCGGCTACCTGCGCCGCCTCGAGGACTCGGTGCGCGAGGCGCAAGAAGGCCGCGCCAAGGACGTGGAGTACCTGGAGACACTGCAGAACGCGCTGCGCGAGGCGCACCAGGAGGCCACGAAGACCCGGCGCTACGTCACGGCGCTCGAGAACCGGATCACCGAACTCGAAGCCGGCCAGGCCGATGCCGCGCACCACATCGCGATGCTCGAACAGCGACTCGGCCATCGGCGCGCCGACCGCTAGCTACCGGCGCGGATCGATCTCGGCCAGCCGCCGTCGCATGGTCGCGCCGACCGCCTGGTAGCCGCTCCACGCCTGGATCGCCTCGGCCCCACGCGCGCCCATTCGAGCCCGTGCGGCCGGATTGTCGGCCAGCCACCGCAACCAGCGTGCCGCCTGACCCACGTCCGGCTCCGCCCACAGCTGCCCCGGCTGGTACCAGTCGCCGAACTGCGGGCCGAACCGGTGATCCGCGGCGGTGATCGGCCGGACGTCGTATCCGACGACGGCGGCCGAGCCCGGTGGCATGAAATCGGTGTTGCCGCCGAAACCGGTGGCCACCACGGCCTTGCCGAGCGTCATCGCCTCCGCCATGCCAAGCCCGAAGCCCTCGCTGCGGTGCAGTGACGCGTAGACGTCGCAGCTGGCAAGCAATGTGTCCATCTCGGGTCTGGTGAGATCGCCCGCGATCAGCGTGCCGCGTACGTCGGTCATCGCGTCCGCGAGATGCGACGCCAGTTCGGGGAACCGGTCCAGGTCGTTCACCTTGATCACCAGGTGCGCCGACGTGCCGCGCTCGCCGGGGCCGAACGTGCGCCGGAACGCCTCGATCACGCCCCACGGATTCTTCCTGGCATCGCTGGACGACGCGCTGAACGTGAACAGCACCACCAATGCGTCCTCGGCCAGCCCGAACCGCGCCCGGTCCGGTGTCGCGGACAACGGCGGGACCACGCTGGGAATCACCGTGATCGGCTTGTCGGTCGCGGTCCGGAACGCGTCCGCGACGAACGACGACAGCACCCACAGTTCGTCGATGCGCGCCAGCTGTGCCAGTGTGCGGTCGAGGATTCCGGGCAGTTCCCACGCCCACAGCGCGATCGTGTACCGGTCCAGCGCGTGGTCGTTGATCAGCTGGAACTCGTTGAGGTTCACCATCCACAGGTCGATCGGATGGTCCTTGCCGCCCCGCAGGTCGGCCAGTTCCCCAGGTACCGCGAGCGAACGATTCGCCGCTCGCGTGTTGAACTCGGTGTACGTCAGGTCCACACCGGTGCGCCGCAACGCGATCGCGTGCCGGCGCGCCGACTCGGCCAGTCCGGTGGTGGCCCGGAAATCGGCGAACAGGTTCACGCCGCGCAGCTCGGGCGAGTGCCACACCGACGTTGGCCGCGTGGTGCCGACCGACTCCAGCGCGGCGCGGTAGCCGGCGGCGACGACCGGCCAGGACGCATGTCCCGCAACGTAATCGCGCGCCAGCTTGCCGGCCGACCGCACGTCGTCCGGCTCGGCGACGGCGTGTTCCAGCAGGCGGATCAGGGTGGTGGCCTCATGGATTCCCCCTTCGGTCGGCACGCGCCAGCAGAACGCCGGGTCGTAGTGCCGGTGCTGCGGCAGGTCGCTGGTGATGACGAGCCGGCCGGCGCCGAACGCCCGCATCATCGTGGCGCTGGTCTCGCCCGCCGTCGGCCAGCGCAGGTTGATCACCGCGTCGGTGGCCGTGATCAGGTCCTCGAACTCGGCCTTCGGTGGGCCGGGCACGATGTGCACCGACTCGGTGAGGCCGAACTGCTCGATCGCCCGCAGCACGTCGGTGTGCACGTCCCGCTGGTCGACGTGCCCCGCGATCAGCAGCCGCGCCTGCGGCCACCGCCTGCGCACCTGGCCGAACGCGAGCACCGCGGGCAGAATCCGCTTGATCCGGTGGATGCCGCCGAAGATCCCGAACACGACATGCTCGTCGTGCCAACCGAAGCGCGCCCGCGTGCCGACCCGCCCTGTGTCGTCACGGACCGGCGCCCCCGACGACACCACGAACACCGGCACACCGGGATACCGTGCGCGCAGCCAGGACGCGGCGAACGGGTCGTGCACGATCACGCCCCGGCTCGCCGACACCAGCCTGCGCTCCATGCTCAGCGTCCCGGCGTCCAACTGCCGCACGCCGTCCACCTCGATCGACGGCCAGCCGCCGAGCAGGGCAGCGTCGTCCTGGTCGCCCCAGATCGGCCCGTGTGCGTATTCGACCTCCTGCCGGAACGCCGCCGAGTTCGCGCCGTCGAGGTAGGCGTGGTGGAAGTCCAGCAGGGACGTGTCGTGCAGCACCACGACGCCCGGTTCGTCCAGTGCACGCTGGTAGATCCACGAGTGGACACCCGCGTGGTTGCCCATCTGGTACAGGTTCAGGTCCGCGGTCGCGGTGGCCGCGTCAACCGTCGCAACCCCTTGGGGCGCCTCGACTCCCGGCTCCCGAATCGCGACCCGGAGGTCGACGGTCTCGGCCAGCGGGCCCAGCAGTTCGTAGCTGTAGTCGGAGATCCCGCTGCGTTCCGGCGGCAGCGGGGTCCACATGACGTAGCGCATGGGAGCCCGTCACATCCTGGCGAGCAGGCAGTACCGGTCGGCGCGCCGAGCCGCTGGCGCGGACAGGTCGGCCGGCCAGCCACCGAACGGCCCGCCGTCCGGATAGCGGATCTCCACGTCGGCGAACCCGGCCGCCTCGACGAGGAACCGCAGGAACTCCGGGTGCACCGGCTGCCGGGCGAGCGGGTCGAGATGGAAGTCGCCTGCTTTGGCGCCGGCCGGGTTCGGTGTCTCCACGATCAGCACGCCGCCGGGTTGCAGGCGTTGCGCGGCCAGGTCGACGAACCGCGCCAGCCGGGCCGGATCAAGCCGCTCGGCGTAGCGGAACGCCGTGATCGCGCCGAACGGCCGACCATCCACTTCGGACAGTGTGGTGAGCGGGTCGGCTTCGTCGACACGGTGTCCGGACGCGACACAGTGGCGCACCACGAGCGGGTTCGTCGACGCCGCCCGTGCCGGGATGTCGGCCGCCCGCAACTGGTCCAGCCAGTCACCGCGTGCCGGGGCCACGTCGAACACCGGTCCACCCGCGCCGGCGGCCCGTGCCGTCGTGAGCACCGGCAGGTAGCCGACGCGGGCCGCGCGGACCTGTTCCGCCGGTCCGTCCAGCAACTCCACCATGGCCAGTTCCAGCGCCGCGATCCGGGCCGGCACCTCGACCGGCGGCCCAATGTCTTGTGCCTGCCGTGACCGGTCGAGGAACAGGTCCACCTGGGCGTGCCGCAGCCGCACGTTCCGCGCCGACGCGGCCATGGCGGCCAGTTCGGCCTCGATGATCGCGAGTAGGGCCTGGACGTCCTCAGTGTGCTCGGCCTTCTCGGCCAGGTGCAGCCGTAGGTCGGACAGTTCGGCGCGCAGCCCGCCGACCGCCGAGTAGAGCCGTTGGTTCAGCCCGGCCTGCAGGTTCTGGTCGCTGCGCCGCAACGTTTCCAGCTCGGTCCGCAACTGGTCCACGGTGGCCAGTCCCGCCATCGCGGCCCGCTGGTCCCCGGTGATCTCCACCAGGCCGTGCAACGCGTCCCGGGCGGCCAGGTTGACTTCCACCTGCCACTTGAGGTGCCGACGCCACAGGATGCGCAGCGCGAGCCGGCCGAGCACGTCCCGCGACCGCAGCGGCAGCCGCAGGCTCGCGTTGTCGCCGAGCCGGGAAAGCGCTTCTGCCAGGCGAGTATCCGACATCAACTGTCCATGGGGGTAGCGGCGGCACAGCCCACCGGTCGGCACGAGTCTAGGACAGTCAGCTGCCTTTCCCGGCCGGACTGCCTTCCCCGGCCGGACCGGCGAACCCTTCCTCACCTGATCGGGTGGGCGGCCAGCTCGTTGACGATGGTGTTCTGCACCTGCGGATCCAGCAGGTCGAACCGCCCGGTCACCAGCGTGCGCTCGGCCACCTCGACCACCACCGCGGTGTCCGGCACCAGCGACCTGGCGACCGTGACACCGTGGTCGTGGTCGACGTCGGTGGTCTGCGTGATGGTCAGGTTGCCGAACACCGACGCCAGGTAGGGCGTGGCGCGGATGGTGAACGAATCGGCAAGCACGCCGACACCGGGCCCGTAGGTGCCAAGGCCGAACGTGCTGTCGAAGAAGCGCGGGGCGATGTTGTAGTCGGTCGGTACCGGGTAGGTCTGGTTGTGCGTGCCGTCCGGCAGGATCGAGTAGTGCAGGCCGGTGGTGGTGCCGGTCCGTCCGATCAGTGCCGCCAGGTCGGCGCCGACCGTCCAGGCGTCACCGGGCTCGATCCGCCAGTGTGCGCTGATGCCGGGTCGCAGCTTCTCGGCCAGGCGCTTCGTCATGAGTACGCCGCCCTCGTCGCTCCAGTGCGCGTCCTGTGGGCCGTACACCGGCGCGCCGAGCTGCTTTCCCCATGCGGTGAGGTCCGACCGCAGGTCAAGCACGTAGTTCTCGGCCGACATGGCATGCCAGAACTGGTCGGTCACCGCAGCGTGGCAGGCCTTGCCAGGGAAGTCGGCCGGCAGGTACTGCGGCACGACGGTGGCCTTGTCCGGCGCGATCACCACGACGAACTTCCGGCCGGACGCCGTGACACCGTCCCGGAGCCTGCGCAGCTCGGCCACGATGGTGCTGGTCGGCTGTCCCTGGTCGCAGTGGCTGGCCAGTTCGTAGCCGAGGTAGAGCCAGCCGTCCTGGCCGGGGAGCACGGTCGGCAACTGGACCGGCTGATCCACCGGCGCGGGGTACGTCGCGGCCGGGAGCGGCCCGATCGGTCCCGGCGCGGTCTGTCCCGAGGTGCCGCCGTAGGACGGCGGTTCACCGAACAGGCCCTGGCTCAGCCATGCGCCCATGCTGATCACCCGCTGCCGGAACGGGAGGTGGTCGGACGCCCACGGCGCCAGCTGCCCGAAGAACGACCAGCCCTGCGACGGGCTCGGAAACGCGGTCAGGTGGCGGTTCTCGAACTCCGTGGGCCGCAGGCCGATGCCGAGCGACACCAGCGGCAACACGAAGAACACCACGGCACACACCAGGGCCAGCCGTTGTTTGCTGCCGTGTCGGGGCCGGTACAGCGCGTGTTCCTTCGGCAGCCACGTCTCGTGCAGCTCCGGCAGGTCGGTGTGCTCGCGTTGGTCGGTCATGGCCGCGCCCGATCGCCCGGTGTCCGCTGTTCCAGTCTTTCGAGACTGTCCAGCCGTGCCGACAGTGCGTCCAGGCGTTGGTCCTGTCGCGTGCGTGCCTCCCGTACGCCGTCGGCGAGTGCGCCGAGGATCTTTCGCTGGTGTGCGTCGTAGTGGTTGATCGCCCGGCGCACCAGCCGCCGCATGGCGGGCGCGAACGGGATCCGGGACGGCGCACCGGGATCGGCGCCGCTGTGCACGAGTGCCATGGCCAGTTCCAGCGGATCGGTCGGGCCGAACCGGCCGTCCTTGTGGTCACGCCAGTTCCGGTGCGCGGCGGTCAACTGCTCGCGCACCCACGTCGCGGCCACGTCCATCGACCGGGTGCGGAGGATGTGTGCGCGACCCATCGCACCGCGCCCGGCCGCCGCCACCGGATCGTCGGCCACCGCGCGCATGGCGGCCGTGGCCGCGGCCAGATCCGGCTCCGCCCAGCGGCCGTCCGGCGGGTAGGGCGGCCAGCCGTCGCCGACCTCGCTCATCGTGTGCGGGATCAGCCAGCCCGCGTCCGGCGGCACGAACTCGGTGGTGGCGGAGTAGTCCGTGCAGATCGCCGGCAGGCCGCGCACCATGGCCTCGGCGACGGTCAGGCCGAATCCCTCGCTGCGGTGCAGTGAGACGTATGCGGTGCTGGTGGCGTAGCAGTCGTCCAGTTCGGCCGCCGTCAGGTAGCGCTCGACCAGCTCGATCCGGTGGTCGTCGCCGATCAGGTAGCGCAGCCGTTCGGCCGCCGCGTACTGCTGCCGCGCGTTGATCGTCTTGATCACGAGGCGGACGTCGTCCCGGCCGGGGAACGCCCGCTGGAACGCGGTGACGACGCCCCACGGGTTCTTGCGCTGGCCGGTGCTGTTGAAGTCGAACGCGAACAGGAACTGGATCGGATCACCGGGCCGCCACGGCTTTCGTTGTGGCGGGCCGGGATCGGCGATCGGTACCGGGAACACCTTGACCGGCACGGTCGCGTGCGCCGCGATCGACGTGCGGCAGAACTCGCTGATCGTCCACACTTCGTCGACAAGGCCGAACGCGTTGCGGTGCGCGGCTGGGAAGTCCTCGAGTTCCCACGCCCACAGGCCGATCCGGTGGCGCCGGTGCCCGATCTCCGGGTGGCTGGCAAGCACCAGTTCGGTGTAGTCGGCGTTCACCGCGATCACGCTGACCGGAAACCGTGGCCGGCCAACGGTTTCCGGTGCGGCCAGCCCGGTACCGACGGTGGTGCCCAGCGAATGGTCCTCCACCACCGCCACGACGGGAACGTCCGCGGCCAGCAGCGCCGAGTGCAGGATGCGGCCCATCTCGCCGAGACCGAGCTCGGCCGTGAGGTAGCCGGCCAGGTTCACGCCGAACTCGTCCACCGGCGGCGCCGGGCTCCTGGGTGTCACCGGCAGCGCCCACACCGGCAGGGGGCCGTCCGTGATGCCGTGCGTCCGGCACCACTGCCGGTAGGCGTCGGCGTTCTGGGCCAGCGGATGCGGGAACGCGCTCCGCAGGTCGACCCGGCCGGACCACACCCACATGGTCAGCCGGTTGAACCCGGCGCAGGCCTGGGCCGGCGAACTCGGGGACCGGAGCCACCGCTGGAGCCCGGTTCCGGTGTCCGGGCCGAACGGGTGCGGCGGGAGTTCGTCGGCACGTGCGTTCGGCTCGTCGTCGACGCGTTCCGCGGCCAGCAGGGCCGCACGGAACAGGCCACGCATGGGCGCGGTGATCGGCGTGCCGTCCGGGAGCGCCGCGAAGCCGTACGGCTCGGGTACGCCGTCGCGCTCGGCGAGCAGCTCGGTCCGGTAAGCGTCGCTGAGCGCCCGAACGGCGGGATACCGGGAGAGCAGGACCGGCGGGCGGTCTGTACCGAGCAGCCACGGCTGGTCCGGGTCGTAGCCGGGGAAGTGCGCGAACCGCACCGGGCTTGCCGGATCCCGCAGCACCTCGTGCTGGAACAGTGCCGGCACGTCGTCGAGCCACGTCCGCTCGACCACTTCGGTGTCCGTGCGCGGCACCGGGCGCAGCACGTCGGCCAACGCCCGCGCCACCCAGAAGTCCACAAAGGATTTGGCCGGCCTGCCGACCGCGATGAAACCGGGGTCGAACCCGCCGACCTTCGTCGCTGGGACCGAGGCGAACATCCGCGGTGCCAACACGATCCCGGTGTCCACAGCGGACTGGGCGACCTCGGGGAACGGCGCGAGAACGTGGCCGTCCGGCGCCAGTGCGACAACGGCGTCGTACCGGTCGAGCAGCTGACGCACCAGCAGCGGTGTGACGGCCGTGGTGAGTTCCTCGGCCGTGCAACAGGTCGCCATCGTGAAGTAGCGCTCGGGGTCGAGCGCGAGCCAGTCGTAGCCGTGCACGGTGTGGTCCGGCGCGTCATCGAACCGGGCGGCGTCGGCGACGAGCACGACCACGTCGTGTCCAGGATGGTGCCGCAGGTAGCTGCGCGCCAGCACCCTGGCCGCCGGGAGCCGGCCGCGAGTGACCACCGTACAGGCGACGACGGACGTGCGTCCGCGCCCGGGTTCAGCCATCGGCCGACAGGACGGACAACTGGTTGTCGAGGATCTGGTTGAAGGTCTGGCGCACCGATGCGATGTCGTTGCCGTAGACCTCGACCCGCACCAGGGTGTTGCCATGCGAGTAGTGCGCGCGATCGGCGGACGACCCGCTCGGCAGCGTGATCTCGGTGATCCGCACGCCGTTCGGTGTGGTGCCCTGGTAGGTGTGCATGCCGTTGATGACCTGCAGCGAGACGAGGCTGGTGACCGCGGCCGCGGCGTCGGATGCGGACGTGGTGCGCACCGCCATGACCGTGATGTGCAGGCCGTTGGGCAGGGTGGAACTGGCCATCCGGGTCGTGGTCGCACCGGCCGAGAGGAACCGTTGGTTCTCGCCGTCGGTCAGTAGCTTGTTGTTCACCACGTCGGCGAATGCCTTGATGCCCGACCGGTCGTCCGGCCGTCCGGGCAGCCTGATGATCGCGAGGGGGTCCGGCCGCGGCTTGGGCGCGGTCGTGGTCGGATGAGTCGTACCGCCACCGCCGCCGTTGGCGCTGTTGCTGTGGTTGTTGAAGAACAGGAAGTACGCACCGACACCGAGCCCGGCGAGCACCACGACCACGGCCAACACCACCATGAGACGTCGCACACCGGAACCGGACGACCCGAAGACCTCGGGGCCTTGCTTGAGCGCCCAGTTCCCGGTCGCGCCCAACGGCGGGAACTCCGAGCCCGCCCACGGTGCCGACGTGTCCGGCTGCCGTTGTGACCAGCCCGCGTGACCACCCTGCTGCGGCGGGTACTGCGCGGGGAACTGCCCCTGCTGCCGGGGCGCGCCAGGCACGACCTGGGTCCGGTCGGCGGCCTGCGTGCCGGCGACGACCTGCGTGCTGTCGGAGTCCGTGCCGACCGGCCGCATCGTCTGGGTGGCCTCGGCGGCCGACACCGGCGGCACGGTGGACTGCCAGCGGAACGGCGGCGGGAAGCTGTCGTGACCGGGCGTCGGCTCGCTTGGCTGGCTCTGCGGCTGCGCCTGCGGACCGGCGGCGGGTGGTGGCGCGGTCTGACCTGCCGGTTCGGCGGCCGGGGCCGGCGCGGCGGTGCCACCGGACGCCGTGGCAAGGACCTCGTCCCGGCGCCGACGGTAGTCGTCGGCGGAGATCTGTCCGCCGGCCAGCGCCATGTCGAGCTGCTGCAGGTCCTCTTGCCATGACATCGGGGCCCCTCCGGTTGTTATTGAGCGGACGTATTGTCCCCGAGACGGGTGAACAGCCGCAATTGAGGTCGTAGTCCCCGTGGTGATCGTCCGATCACGGTAATGCGTCAATCGTTGTCGTTTCGACGAAGTGCCGTTGCCTGCGGTTCCGTGCGCACCTGCCCGTCGAGCCGCCCGCCGCCCACCCGGTGAACGTACAGTGGATGTATGGCCTGGTTCAGCCGCAGGAGAAGCACCGTGGTCGGCGCCGACGAGGCCCTGGCCGGGCGCGCGGCACCGCTGACCGTACCCACGTACCACGACGTGCACCGCGAGCGCCGAATCGTGCCACCGTTCCCGGCCGGCATGGCGACCACGGTG
>DATBCR010000677.1:0-12652 GCA_036270375.1 Pseudonocardiaceae bacterium
CGTCGTCTCGAACACCGACGTCGGCGAACCCGCCGGAGTATCCGACGAGTGGATCCAACGTAAGACCGGCATCCGCAACCGCCGCTGGGCAAAGCCGTACGAGGCAACATCCGACCTGGCCGTGATGGCCGGACGCGCCGCACTGGAGAACGCGGGCATCAGCGCTTCCGCACTGTCCCTTGTGGTCGTTGCCACGTCGACGCCCGACTCGCCCCAACCGCCGACCGCGTGCGTCGTCACGGACGAACTCGGCACCCGCCCCGGCACCACCGCGTTCGACCTGAACGCGGTGTGCAGCGGGTTCGTTTTCGGGCTGGCGACAGCGGAAAGCATGCTGCGCCAATCGGACTCGGACCATGCGCTGGTCATCGGCGCGGACATCTACTCACGCATCCTCGATCCGACCGACCGCCGCACCGTCGTCCTGTTCGGTGACGGTGCGGGCGCCGTGGTACTGAGCCGAACCGGTGGCCGTCGGGTGCTCGCGACCCGACTGGCCGGCTTCGGCGGCGACCGCGACCTGATCGAGGTACCGGCCGGTGGCAGCCGTATCCCGGCGTCACCGGAATCCCTCGCCGCCGGCCAGCACTACTTCGCGATGAACGGCCGGGGCGTCCGCGACTTCATCAGCGACACGGTCGCGCCGGCCATCACATTATTTCTGACCGACGTCGGTGTCCGCGACGACGACATCGTGCACCTGGTGCCACACCAGGCGAACGGCCGGATACTCGAAGACCTCGCCACCACCCTGGGCATCTCGTTCGGCCGCACCCGCACCACATTCGAGGAGTACGGCAACACCGGCTCCGCGTCCGTGCCCGCGACACTCGACCACGCGGCGCGCACCGGTGCGCTCAACGCGGGCGACCTGGTACTGCTGGCCGGTTTCGGCGGCGGCATGACGATGGGCCTTGCGCTACTCCGCTGGTAACGGCAACGAAGGGGCTCTGACCATGGACGACGGCTTGGTGAACGACTATCTACATCGGATCAACGCGACCCGCCCGGCCCGCCCGGACCTCGACGGGCTGAAACACCTACAGGAACAGCAAATCATGACCGTGCCGTTCGAGGATCTGGACTACCACCTCGACCGACCGGTCCACATGGACGAGCGGGTACTGGACAAGATCATCCACCAGCGGCGCGGCGGCGGCTGCTACGAGACCAACCCGGCGCTGAGCTATCTGTTGACAGCGCTGGGGTATCGCGTGCGGATACATCCGGGCCGGGTCTACCGAGGTGGCCGGATCGGCCCACCGATGTGTCACCTGGTACTGCGCGTGGACCTCGAAGAACGGTGGCTGGTGGACACCGGTTTCGGCCGCAACAGCAGGCACCCGCTCCGCTTCGACTCGCGTGCACCCCAGCCGGATCCCAACGGCGACTACCAGCTCAAGGATGCCGACGACGGCGGCATCGACGTGTTCCTCAACGGCAGGCCGCTGTACCGAGTGGACGATCGGCCGGCCGTCATCGACGACTTCCGGCCGACCCTGCGCTGGTACCGGACCGCGCCGGATTCCCCGTTCATGCAGAACGTCTTCTGTTCCATACCAACGGAAACCGGCCGTGTCACGCTCAAGGGCCACCAGTTGACCGTTGCCGACGGCGACACCAAGTACACCGAGGAACTGACCGACAATTCGGCCGTCCTCGCCGCGTACCAGAAGTACTTCGACATCGCCCTGGGCACGCTGCCGAACGAACCGAACGTGGAAACCCTGGGCATCCAGCTCGACTGAGGAGCACCGAACAATGACGAGCACTGACACTGTCGAGTACGCCACCGAACCGGACCAACTCCCCGCACTGTTCATGCGGGCGTACAACTCCGGCGACATCGAGGCCGTGAGCCGGCTGTACGAACCGGACGCCGCGATCGTGCCGGCACCCGGCACGCTGGTCGCCGGCCGGGACCGGGTCGCCGCGATGGCGGACTTCCTGAAGAACACGCCGATCCCGATCACCATCACGGTCCGCGAGATCTACGTGTGCGGCGACCTCGCGCTGCTGCTCGGCGACCACGTGATGGAGGGCACCGGACCGGACGGCAACCACATGTGTGTCACCGGAACAGCCACCGACGTACTCCGCAGGGGCGCCGACGGACACTGGCGGTACGTCATCGACAACCCGTGGGGCACCAACCCCCGGGCGTGAATCCGACAGTCCTGATTGGACGATCACCGCTGGAAGGAGCATCGTGTCGTCTGCCGCCGACCCACTGCTGGAGTTGCCGTTCGACGCGGCACCCGATCCGGATGAGTTCCTGCGTGCCGCGCTGCGCTGGCACTTCTCCCCCGAGACCGGATCGCCGTTCTGGCTGGACCGGGCCGAGACGCTCGGTTTCGATCCGCGCACCGACATCGAGGGCTTCGCCGACCTGACCCGATTTCCCAACGTGGCCAACGACTTGCGTCACACCCGCGCCGAGGACATCATCCCGCGCGGCTACGGCCAGCGACCGGACGTGGTCGGCGTCTACGAGAGCGGCGGCACCACCGGCGCGCCGAAACGGGTGGTACTGCTGCGTGACTGGCTGGACCAGCTGTTGGACTGGAGCAGCGCCCAGCTCGACGGCCACGGCGTGCCGCGCGACGTGAACTGGCTCTGCGCCGTCCCGTCCGGACCGCACATGGTCGGCGAGATCATCGGCCGTCAGGCGAGGTTCCGCGGCGGCCTCGCCTTCCCCGTGGACCTGGATCCACGCTGGGTCAAGAAACTCATTTCCTATGGCAGGGCCGAGGACGCCGGCGCCTACGCGGAGCACCTGATCGAGCAACTCGCGTACCTGTTGGAAACACAGGACATCGGCGTGCTGATGATCACCCCGCCGGTGCTGGAACGGTTGGCCCGCCGGGACGACCTGGTGAAGCTGGTCAACGCGAAAGTCCGCGCGATCAACTGGGTCGGCACCCAGATGGACGCCGACACCCGGCACCTGTTCCGCACCGAGGTGTTCCCGAACGCCGTGCTGTACAGCGGTTACGGCAGCACGATGATCCTCGGCAACGCGAGCGAACGCCTCGGCCTCACCGACGACGACCCGTGCGTCTACGACCCGTTCTCGCCGTACATGAGTTTCGGCGTCGTGGACCCGGACACGAACGAACCCGTGCCGTACGGCGAACGCGGCCAGGTGGTCATGCACCACGTCAGCAAGAGCCTGTTCCTGCCCAACAATCTCGAACGCGACTATGCGACGAGGATCGAACCGCCGGCCGGCCAGGTCGGCGACTCGGTCGCGGATGTCGCGCCGGTCCAGCGGTTCGACGACGAGACGGTGATCGAAGGGGTCTACTGATGGCGGGCGAGCTGATCGACCTGGACGCCCTCGGCCCGAACGGCGGCTACCTCGCACGCACACGGCGCACCGTCGAAGACCTGGGCGGCACGCCGGTCGCGGAACTGAGCATGGTGCCGAAACTGTTCGTCACAAGGGCGATGGCCGCACTGCACCGCGCCGAGACGATGCCAACCGAACGCCGGCTCGCGGCACTTGCCGAAGCCGGCAGGATTTTCGTGGCGGACACCATCGACGGGATGACTTTCCCGGTGTACGAGCAGACCGTGAGCCGGGTGTCCGGCGTGCCGGTCTCGGTGGTGCGCACCGCAACCGCGGCCATCGCGGCAGCCGCGGCCGCGTGCGGTGCCAGCGCGTTCCAGGCGCGGCCGACGGGTGCGGTCGACGACTGGCGGGACCCGCTGACCACCATCGGTAGCGCGGTCTGGACCAGGCGCGGCAACGTGTTCGCCGTGCACGCCGCCGGCAACCACCCCGGCCCGCACGGACTGTGGCTCGAGGCGCTGGCACTGGGCTACCGGGTCGCGGTCCGCCCGTCCCGTCGGGAACCGTTCACCCCGCACCGTTTGATCACGGCGTTGCGCACGGCCGGTTTCGGTGCCGACCAGATTGTCCTGCTGCCGACCGACCACGACGCGGCCGACGAGATCCTGCGCTGCGCGGACCTCGGCATGGTGTACGGCGGTGACGACGTCGTGCGCAAGTACGCGGCCGACACCTCGGTGCTGCCACAGGGTCCCGGCCGGTCGAAGATCCTGCTCACCGCGGACGTCGACTGGCGCGACCACATCGACACGATCGTGGACTCCGTCAGCCATGAGGGTGGTGTCGCGTGTATCAACACCACGGCCGTGTTCGTCGAGGGTGATCCGGCACCGCTTGCCCGCGCCATCGCGGAACGCCTTGCCGCGATCCCCACCCTGCCACCGGTCGACGACAAGGCCGTACTGCCGGCGCAACCACTGCGCACCGCGCGGGCGATCGAGAGCTATTTGTCGAACAGTGCCAAGGGCACCACGGCGTGGCTCGGCGGCGACGGCATCGTGGACGAACTGCCGGACGGCAGCGCGGTACTCCGACCGGCCGTGCACGAACTGGACCGACCGGACGCGCCGCAGGCCGGCATCGAGCTGTCGTTCCCGTGCGTCTGGGTCGCGCCGTGGACACCGGCCGCCGGCACATCGGTGCTGCGGGACACGCTGGTACTGACCGTAATCAGCGGGAACGACCGGCTCATCGACGAACTGGTGGCGGAACCCAGCATCAGCAACGTGTACGTCGGCGACCACCCCACCTACTGGATGCGCCCCGGCACCCCGCACGACAGCTACCTCGGCGAGTTCCTGATGCGCACCAAGACAGTTATTCGCGGTTGACATTGGCTCGCTCCGCTCGTGGGCCGCGCCGCCGTTACGCGGTGCCTTCCCTACGCTCGCTGGGCGAGCTCCGGGAAGACACCGCGGCGGCGCGGCAGGTGCCGTGCTTGGTCTCCGTGCCGGCAAGGCATCGCGGCGGCGAGGCAAGCGAGCGCAACGGGCCAGAATCACCTATACTGCACCGTCCGATGCAATCGTGCGGGAAGGGCGCCGATGGTCTCCCAGGACGTCATGCCGGCGGCGACGAACCGCGGGTTGCCGGAGAAGCGTCGGGCCATCGCGCAGGCCGCCCGCACGGTGTTCGGCCGGGACGGGTTCAGCCGCGCAAGTGTCGACGCGATCGCTGCGGGTGCGAGCGTGTCCAAACGGACCATCTACAACCATTACACCGACAAGGAATCACTGTTCCTGTCGGTGATCCTGGAAGGTTCGGCGTCGGTCGCCACGACACACATGCGGATCGCCGAGCGGCACCTGCGCAAGATTCTCGACCTTGAGGAGGATCTCGTCGCGTTCGGCGTGGAATGGGCGTCGTCGCCGACCGCGTTCGCCGACCACTTCGCGCTGGTGCGCACGATCCAGGCCGAGGCTTCGCACATTCCGCCCGTGGTGCTCGAAGCGTGGCAGAACGCCGGCCCTCGGGCCTTCCAGCAGGAACTGGCGCGGTATCTGCGCGCCATCGCCGACCGCGGCCTGCTCGTCATCACCGACGAGCACGAGGCCGCCAACCACTTCAACCTGTTGACGTTCGTCAACGTGGTGCAGAAGTCGTTCTACGGCGCGATTCCCCTTGCTGATTCGGAGATCACCGAACTCGTCACCAGTGGTGTGCGGGCGTTCCTGCGCCTCTACCGCCCGGAAACCGAGAGCTGACTCCACTTTCTGTAATCCGGCGCGTCCGCGCTGCTCGGCCGCACGTCGGCAAGTTGCTGTGCGGCAACAAGAATCGGCTACCGACACAGTGCGTTCCGCACGCCCGAACGGCGCATGGTGGTCCGGGCACACGTGACCGCAGTCACAAACGGGCCGCACAGCGGAAGTTGCGGCCATCGGCGGGCCATTTCCACCACCACCCGGCAAGGGAGGGTGTTCCGCGCACCTAGCCGGGAACGTGTGCGTCGAGCACGGTTAGGGGGTAACCGCGACACGACCAAGCGAGATTGGAAAAGCGATGCCGTACCCGGGGGTCGTACGACGGAAGCCTTACATATCAACGCATGGCGGTGCAGATGACATGATTTTCAACGAGTTGAGTACCGCGTTGTTCTGGTCACTGCCACGCAGCGACCAGCGCCGCAAGGGCATGGAATACCTGCGGGGCCTGCTGTCCGCGCCGGGCCGCAAATCGATCCGCAATATCGCCACCCTGGTCGGTGGGCAGGCCACCGAGCAGAGCCTGCACCACTTCATCAGCGACTCGACGTGGGACTGGCGACCGGTGCGCAGGGCATTGACGCATTACGTCGCGAACACGGCGCCGGTACAGGCGTGGGTGCTGCGGCCGATGGTGATTCCGAAGGCGGGCAACCACTCCGTCGGGGTGAGTCGTAGATTCTGCCCGGATCTCGGCCAGGCGATGAACGCGCAGCAGGCGATCGGCGTTTGGGCCGTCTCGGACGAGCTGTGCGCCCCGGTGAGCTGGCGGCTGCACCTGACCCAGGCGTGGCTCGCGGACAGTCACCGGCGCTCCGCGGCCTCGATCCCGGACGGCGTGCGCCTCGAATCGCTCGGCGACTGCGCTGCCCGTGCGTACCTCGACCTGTCGGTGCGGCACGAACTTCCGGTGCGCCCGGTGGTCATGGACGGCCGGGAGGTCGACGCGCCGCCGATGGTGCGCAAGTTCAAGCAGGCGGGTGTGCCGCTGCTGGTCCGGGTGAGCGACGCGCTGCGGCTCACCCCGGTGGACGGCGCGCTGCCCGGTCACAACTCGGACACCATGACAGCGCACGACATCATGGTCGCGGCACGCAGCGCGCGGCGCCCGGTGACCTGGCTCGACCATGATCCGGCCGGTGGCGGCCCGATCAGCCGAACCTGCCTCACCGCGACCGTCCGGGTCCGGATCCCCAACCCCGGCAACGACACCGCTGCCGGCGCGGGCGGCGATCTGGCGCTGCTCGGCGTGACCCGCGCCGGCAAGCCGTGGCCGGAGCAGTTGTGGCTGACCGACCTCGCGTCCGCGGCGCCCGCGACGCTGTTGCGGCTGGCCGGGCTGACCGCGCGGGTGGACCGGGACTTCGCCGAAGTGTCCGACCGGGTCGGCATCCGGGACTTCGCCGGCCGTTCGTTCAGCGGCTGGCACCGGCACGTCACCCTCGCGTCGGCGGCGCACGCGATCACCGTGCTGACCGACCCGACGCGGCGGGCGATGAGTCACGTCTCCTGAGCCAGCTCCGGTGCTGGTGACGGTGTGGTTGCGGCGGGCGGCTCCTCGTCGGGTGGCGCCCGCCGCTCGGACAACACGTGCCGGATCCGGGACAGCCGGAGCGCGAGTTGGATGTCCAGCGCCTGCTCCGGTTGTTGCCAGTCCGCCCCGATCAGTTCCCGGATCCGGTCCAGCCGCCGCGCCACCGTGTTCGGGTGCACGTGCAGCTTCTCGGCCGCGTAGGTCGGGCTGCCGCCGGTATCGAAGTAGGCGTCCAGGGTGCGGATCAGTTCGGTCACCCGTTGCCGGTCGTAGTCGAGGACCGGGCCGATCACCGAGTCGATGAAGCCGTCCACGTCCTGCCGGTCGGAGATGAGCACACCGAGGAAGCCCAGCTCCCGCGCGGAAGCCGCCCGGCCGGCGACGCCGAGCACGGCGATGGCGTCCAGGCACCGCAACGCTTCCTGGTAGCCCCGGTGCACCGCGGTCGGGCCACGGACCGGTCCGGCCGCGCCAACCGTCACCGGCTGGCCGAGCAGCGGCGAGAGTTCCGTGGACACCGCGCCGGCCGCGGCACCGGCGTCGGTGCCGGGCAACAGGAACACGACACAGCCGTCCCGAATGCTCTTGAGACCGTTGCAGCGCCGGGCATACGACGACGCCCACATCGCGGCCTTGCCCTGCGCGCCACCCTCCGGCCGCGCGATCACCACGGCGTGCGGCTGGTCGAGGTCGATGCCGAGGCGACGCGCGCGGCTGCGCAGCCGCTCCGGCGGCCGCTGCACATTGATCAGCAGGTCGTCGAGGAACTCGTCACGCAGTTGGCCTTCGACGAGCGCGGTGCGCCCGGTCTGCAGCAACAGCACCGCGGCGACCCTGGCCACCGCGCGCAGCAGCGCGCCATCCTGTTCGGTCGGTTTGTGCGGCACCCACACGACGAGCGCGCCGAGATACTCGTTGCCGGCGAACACCGGCGCGGTCCACGGCCCGTCGTCCGACAGCACCGGTTCGCGCGCCGAGTGCGCGTCCATCAGCACCGACATCAGCGCCGCGTCCGCGTCCGATGGCACGTCGCCAACGGTGGCGATCGGGGTGCCGTCCGCGTCGTACATCCGGACCCCGCCGCCGAGCCTGCGGTTCGCGTGCTCGGCGAGGCCGAGCAGATCGCCGCCGGCGAGGACCAGTTCGATCAGCTCGTCCTGGATGTCGTTCAGCTCGCGCATGCCGTCCAGGTCGACCGCCATCCGCGCGGCCGCCCGCTCGCCGCCGCTCACCTCGGCGCTGAGACGGTCGAGCAGGCGGGCCTTCTCGATGGCCGCGCCGACGAGGTCGCCGAGTGAACTCATGAGTGAACGCTCGTCCGCGGTGAAGTGCCGCACCTTCCGGTCGGCGATGTAGAGCGCGCCGAACTGGCGGGTGCCGTAGCTCAGCGGCACGGCCATCATGGCGCGCAGGCCCTCGGCCTCGACCACGTCGTCGATGATCTCGCTGTGCCGAATCTTGTTGTCTGCCAGATAGTCCGATGTGCTGAACGGCGCGCGATACGTCAGGGCGGCACTGCCGAGACCGGCCCCGGCGGGCAGTTGCAGGCCGACACTGAGGGTGGACGTGTGGCCGTCCGCCGCGTGCACCCTGGTGCCGCCCTCGTCGACAAGGCTGATGTAGGACATGTCGAGGCCGAACAGCAGCCGCGCACGCCTGGTCACCACCAACAGCAGAGTCTCCAGGTCACGCGGGGTGGTCAGCTCGCGCGCGATGTCCACCAGGGCGGACAGGCCGGCTTCGCGCTGCTGCCTGCGCTCCATTTGTGTCGATATCCGCAGGGCGAGTTTCTTGGCGTGATCCAGCTCGGCCAGCTTTTCCGAGCTGACGCCTTTCTCCCTGGCCTCAGTGACCAGCATTTCGAACTGGTCAAGCGGTGCCTTGTTTGCCAGCAGCTCCAGTACGGCGTTTACATCAGGCTCGATCGCGGATCTATCCGACGACACGATTCCCACCAGCTACCCCGTTCCAGCTTACCCATCTCGGCCGTCGATGACGCTTCCCGGCCCGCGCTCCCCAAAAGTTACGCACGGCAAACGACGGCAGTCAACCTATCTCATGATCGTGCGCCCTGTCATCAACCCGACACGCTCAGTCACGGATACCAAGCCGCCAAGCCCACCATACGTTCCGCCGGGATGCGATCAATCATTACCACAAATAAGTCAATCAAACCATCCACAATGCCATGAAACGGCGCAGTCATCAACGTTCACGGCGAGCGACAATCCGACGATCCGGACAGTAACGCCATCCCGCCGGGGTAGGTTGAGGCCCGGACGGACGCCCTGGGGTGGGACCGGTGCGCCGGGAACAGCGCGGTGACACCCGGTATGTTGGTTGATCACCTTACGGCGGCCGGCGACAAATGCGAGAGTTGTGGACAACATCGGACCGGGCAGTGCCGGACCATGAACTCTGGGAACTCTGGGCGGCAACAGTGACTGAGATGGGAAACTACCTGCGTTCGCTCGAACGAAGCCGCGAGTCACGAACAAGGCAGGATCGTTCATCGACATTCACCATGCACGGCTGTGACTGGGACCTCCTGCCGGATGTGTTCGCGCCGACCGATTCGCCGTCGACCGAGATCGCCATGGAATTGCTCGATCTGTCGGACAACGGGGCATTTCCGCTGGACGGCGCCATGTTGGAGATGGGCTGCGGTACCGGCGTGATCGGGGTGACGGCGGCCATGCACACCGGCCGGCGGGTGGTCGCGGCCGACATCAACCCGGCCGCCGTCCGCAACGCCGAGTTGAACGCCGCGCGGCACGGCGTCGGCGACCTGGTACACGCCGTGCGCGGCGACCTGTTCGACGGGCTGGCGCCGTGCGAACGCTTCGACGTGATCTTCTGGAGTTCGCCGTATGTGCTGGCACCGGCCGACTACGAGTACCAGCACATCCACGAGCGGGCCTACGTCGACCCGGGATACGTGACACACCAACGGTTCCTGGCCGAGGCACCACGCTGGCTCGCGCCCGGCGGCACGATCCTGCTGCACTTCAGCACCCGGGGCGACCTGGTCGCGCTGCTGCGCGCGGCCCAGGCGGCCGGCCGTGGCCTGCACATCCTGCGCAGCCTGGTGCACCAGGAGGGCGAACACGCCGTTGACCACATGCTGGTCGAGGTGACGACGCCGACCGGCGTGTGGGCCGGCCGGAGTCGCGTCGAGGTCGGTTGAACCCAATCGGTGCCACACCGGCCGGTGTGGCACCGAGGTCAACCGGCGGATGTCGTTGCCTGCTCGGGCGCCCGTTGGCGGCTCGACCAGCGTCGCGTGATCGGCCGCTCGAAGCACACGTAGAGCACACTGGACAGTCCGACCGCGATGACCAGAGTCCCCAGCAGCACGGCGATGCCGGCCGGCGTCGAGAAGTACTGGACGCCGAGCAGCGACCGCGTGTACTTCAGCACCACCGTGATCACGATGAAGTGCAACAGGTAGAACGCGAACGACACCTCGCCGAGCCACGTCATCACACGGTTGCGCAACCACGTGCGGCGACCGCGCACATCCGCCGTCGCGGCCGAGGCGATCAGCAGCGCGAACGGCACCACGCACACCGCGCGCTGGGCGTACAGGTACGGCACGTACTGCGTCAGCACGTACGACCCGATCAACAGGATGCCGGCCGGCACCATCCCGATGTTCCGCCAGCGCCCGGTCAGCACCGCTCGCGCGATCAGCACGCCGAGCGCGAAGTCCAGCAACCGCACCGGAGGCAGGATGTAGGCGAGGAAATACTGCAGCGGTGACGCGAGATATCCGCCCGGCACGTTCGGAGTCGATGGCAGCAGCGCGTAGGCGAGCAGCGGGGTGGCGACGATACCGGCGACGACACCGACGATCCAGAACTTCAGCCGCGCCAGGTCGATCCGGCGGACCAGGTGCAGTAGCAGTGGGAACGACGCGTAGAACACGGCTTCCGCGCCGAGTGACCAGCTCGGCGGGTCGACACTGAAATTCGTGAAGAAGTCGGGCACCCAGACCTGGAGCATGAACAGGTTCAGTATCGCGCGCCATGCCGGCGTGGTCGCGCCGGCGAACAGCACCATCGCGAGCACCCACGCCACGACGTAATTCGGGTAGATCTTGACGAATCGGCGGCGCCAGAAGGCTTTCGGCGTGTCCTGCGCGCGGGCCGACCAGGTCAGCACGAATCCGCTGAGCACGAAGAAGAACGACACGCCGAACGCGCCGGCATTCGACGCGGCGGCGCCGTAGCGCATACCTGTCGACGTGTAGCCGAATACCGCGATTGTCGGTATCAGCAGCGATGAATGGTAGAAGAACACCATCAGCGCGGCAGGGAAGCGCAAACCGGTCAGTGACGGCAATCGGCTCGGCACTGAATGGTGTGCGGGTTGCGCCGATCGTACCGCGACCGCGTCGTTCGCCTGTACGTCTGTCACAGCTGTTCCTCACTTACCTACTGGTAGACCTTGTCCGGTTGGGCGTCGGTGGCCGTTGTGCGGGCCGGCGCGCGGCGGAAGTTCAACGCCACCAACGTGGTCAGCGCGATGCCAGCGGTGGCAACGAACACGGCGGTGCGCAGGCCGTTCGCGGTGGCCACCCGCAGCGCCTCGCCGGTGAGACCGCGCCCGATGCCGGCGTTCGCGACCGCCACCAGGATCGCGAGCCCTACCGCGTAGCCGACCTGTTGCCCCGTGGACACCATGCCGCCGGCGACGCCCTGCTCCGCGCCGTCGACACCGGTCGCGGACGCGGCGAACATCGTCGTGAACACGACCCCCTGCGGCAGGTTGAGCACGACGAGCGCCGGCATGACCGCGAGGTACGACGCGCTCGGCGACATGCTCAAACCCAGCGCCAGCACGGCAAGCGCGCCCACCACGAGGCTGGCGATCAGCGTCGGCCGGACACCGTGACGGGCCGCAAGCCGCCCGCCCAGCATCGAGCCGACGAAACCGGCCGCCATCGGCGCGACATAGGCCAGCCCGGTGCGCAGGGCGTTGTAGCCGTGCACGATCTGGAAATAGACGGTCAGGAAGTAGAGCAGCGTGCCGAAAGTAGCCATGAACACCGACGCGACCGCCATGCCGGTGCTCAGGTCGCGGTTGCGCAGCAACCGAAGCGGCATCAGCGGATCGGCACTGCGGGCCTCCACCAGCACGAACGCCAGCAGTAGCAGCAATCCGGCGACCGCGCCGGCCACGACGACCGGCGAACTCCAGCCGACCGCCGGTCCCTGGATCAGGGTGAAGACGACCAGTGTCGCGCCGATCGTCGCGGTCAGCGCACCCGGCAGGTCGAACTTCCGACCGGTGGTGCGCGGTCCGTCCGCCGTGATCAGCGGGAACGCCAGCAGCGCAGCGACACCGGCGAGCAGCACGTTGACGAAGAACACCGCCTGCCAGCCGAACACCTGCGTGAGCACGCCGCCGAGAATCGAGCCGACCACCATGCCGCTGGCGCCTGCCGCCGCCCACACGGAGAGTGCCCGGAAGCGCGGTGCGCCGTCCCCGAACGACGTATTGACGAGCGCGAGGGTGGCCGGGAACAGGAACGCGCCGCCGAGGCCCTGGATCGCG
>DATBCR010000678.1:0-9315 GCA_036270375.1 Pseudonocardiaceae bacterium
CGTGCCCACCGTCGCCGGCACATCGGCACTGTTCACCAAGGCCCGCAGCTCACTCCGCTGATCCACTGTCAACTCCACCGACCCAGCCAACACCACGACCAGTCAGGTCTATGTAAACCCAACAGAATTACACGACACTAGTCGGTCGTCGCATGACACTTTCGGGTGGTATCGGATATCGGCGTATCGTTGATCAAATAGACGAGGTGATGAGATGAGCTTCGACGCGTTCCGCCAAGCGGCCCGCCGAACCTACGGTGCCGACGCCGCTGGTTACCAGGAAGGGCGGCCCGACTATCCGCCTCGGGTGTATGAGGTGCTGCGGTCCACATGCGGCCTTGGACCGGGTAGCCGGGTATTGGAGATCGGTCCTGGTTCCGGGTTGGTGACTGGCCATCTTGTCGCCGCGGGGGCGCGGGTGGTCGCGGTGGAGCCGGACCTCGGGTTCGCCGAGTACCTTGGCCGCGCCATGCCGCAGGTGCGGGTGGTGGGCGTGCCGTTCGAGGAGGCCGACGTCGTCGGCGGGTTCGATGCGGTCGTCGCCGCGACTTCTTTCCACTGGCTCGACCAGTCGACCGCCTTGCCGAAGCTGGGCGATGTGCTGCGACCGTCCGGCTGGGCGGCGATCTGGTGGACGGTGTTCTCCGATCCGTACCGGGACGATCCGTTGTTGGCCGCCGCCAAGGTTGCGTTGGGGTTCGAGCCGGGCAATCAGCGTGGCGGCACGGCATTCCAACTCGACACCGCCGCTCGATGCGACGATCTGCGGCACGGCGCCGGTCTGGTCGACGTCGTCCCGGAGTTGATCCCCTGGGACCTGCCCATGAACGCTGATCAAGTGCGGGCGCTGTTCAACTCGATGATGACCGTCCGGCAGCTGCCAGACGAGGAGCGTTCGCGCGTGCTGGACACGATCACCGATCTCGTGAACGACCGATTCGGCGGCACCGTCACACGTCCGCACCTGACAGCCCTCTACGTCGGCCGGAAGCACGCCCGCCCACCGAGCGGTACTCCCGTTTCTGTCAGGGGTGAAGTCCTGCGGTGATCCGGGACCTGAGTTGGCGGCCGAGTGCTTCATCGCCGGTGGCGCAGATGTGGACCCGGCATGGCGCGACCGCGGACCAGTCCCATTCCGACCACTGGCTGCCGGCCGCCCGGAAGACGTCGATCGTGCCCGGATACGGGTCCGGCGAGTAGCCGCGGGCCGCCATGTCGTTGGCGTGCCGCACGCGCCGCGCGCGCCGGGCGAAGTCCGTGGTTTCGTTCTCCGCCACCACTTCGTGTGCCGTCCAGTGAGCCGGATCGATGACGGCGAGCAACCGCACCTGCGAGCCGGCGTCGACCAGTTGTCTGGCCATCTCGAAGGCGATCATCGAGCCGGTCGAGCAGCCGCCGAGGCAGTAGGGGCCGGCTGGCCGCACCGATCTGAGTGCCTCGACGTACCGGCTGGCCATGGCCGGTATCGTTTCGAGCGGTTCCTCGTCGGAGTAAAGGCCTACCGCCTGCAGGCCGAATACGGCGAACTCGTCGCCAATTGCGTGCGACAGCCCGCAGTACGGACCAACCTGCCCGGAGACCGGATGCACCAGAAACAACGGCGGGTGGGTTTCCTCGCCGTACTGGATTTCGACAAGAGGGTCGAGCAGTCGTGCGCGCAGGCCCCGTAGCTCGGCCGCCAGTTTTTCGATCTCCGGGTTGATCGTCAGTACGTTCAGCGGGAGCTGGATTTCGAACTTTTCCCACACTGCGTTGACGACTCTCGCGGCGTCGAGCGAGTTACCGCCCACCCCGAAGAAATTGTCACGGATCCCGACCGGAAACCCGAGCACTTCCCGCCAGCGCTGGACAAGCCACATCTCCAAGGGATCACGAGGAAGGACCTGACGGTAGTCGACGGGGTCGTCAACGGTTGGACGCATCGCGTTCACTTTCCTTGTCGGGCTCGGCCAGCCGCCAGCGTTGGACTTTCCCGGACGCCGAACGCGGGATCTGGTCGACGAACTTCACCTGCTTCGGGACCTTGTGGGTCGCCAACCGCCGGCCGCAGTACGCGATCAACTCAACGCCGCTCATGGTCGAGGATGGCCGCAGAATTACGTGCACGCCGACCACGAATCCGAGTGTGTCCTGCGGAACACCCACCGCGACCGTGTCAAGTACCTTGGGATGGCCAAGCACCACCGCCTCCACCTCATTCGGGTCGACCTTCTCGCCGCCCACGTTGATGACGTCGTGCTTGCGCGGTTCCAAAAAGAGGTAGCCTTCCCGGTCCATCCAGCCGCGGTCGCCGACCGTGGCAAAACCGTCCACGGTTGTTTCCGGCACCCGATTGTCGACGTACCCGCGCCGTTCGGGTCGTCCTGGGCTACGCATGAACACCGTGCCGACCGTCCCCGACGGAACGCGGCGGCGGTTGTCATCCATGATCGCTATCTGGGTGAGCACCCCCCGACCTACCGTTCCGGGGCGGGTCAGCCACTCGTCGCCGCGCACCAGTGTTACGCCGATCTCCTCCGTCGCGCCGTACAGTTCGTACAGTCGGTGCGCGCCGAGCAGGTCGATCCATCCGCGCTTGGTGTCCACGTCGCAGCGCGCGGCCGTGTGCAGCACGGCCCTGATGCTGGCGAAACTCACCCTGTCCGGCCGCAGCCGCAGTATCTCGCGCATATGGGTCGGGGTGAGCTGCATCCATTCGATCGCGTGGTCGGCCACCAGGCGGATCGTCCACGACGGAGCGAAGAACGGCTGGAGAACGGTTGTGTTCCGGTCGAGAAGCGCGTCCAGGAACACGGTAAAGGGTGCGGCGTGGTGCAGGGGTCCCACGATCAGTTGCCGCTGACCCGTACGCCACCCGGTATTGCGTATCGCCATTGGCGGCGTGCGGGCGGGATCGTAACGGAGCGGGTCCCGATGCATCGATATCTTCGGCACCCCGGAGCTTCCCCCGGTCGCCAACAGGTACGCGGGAGCGACTTCTCCCCACGGCTTCTGTGCTGTATCGGCCGCCCTCTCGACATCAATCATGCGCGGCTGACAGTCGCCGTCCATAACATAGACGCGCCCGAACCGTCGGCCGAGAAAGTTGAAGATGCCCTCTCTTTCGGCTGGTGGCGCGGCGGGATTCAGCGGAAATAGGGGCAGCTCCGCGGCGAGTACGGCCGCGATGCCAATCGCGGAGTGGACGGTGTTGGATGCTTCCACCACGACGCACGGCGTGTCCCGCCCGCCTGACACCACTCGCAGCGAGCCGACGATGTCGTCCGTCATTTCCGCGAATTCGCGCCAGCACAAGGACTGCTCGGCCAGCTCCGTGTCGAAGCCGACCAGCGCCGTCTCCTCGGGCGCCAGCCGTGCGATATCCGCGATCCGCTGTCGAACAGGAATCCTCATCACCGCGGATCACTCGCGCTCTGCGCCGGTGAGGGATGCGTCCGCCCGTAACAAATCGGCCAGCCGCCGGACGCACGAGGCACTCATGAATTCGTACACGTCCAGCGACCGGTCGAACTCGTCCTCGATGGCCGAGATGATGCCGAGCGCAGACAGCGAGTCACCGCCGAGTTCCAGGAAGTCGTCGTGCACGCCGACCGACGGCAGCTCCATGAGCTCGGCCCAGATGGCCGCCAGCCGGCTTTCGACTTCGTCCCGGGGAGGTGTGTACAACGCGCATCTACCGTCCGCGATCGCCGCTTCGACGTAGCCGACATCGACCGACCCGTCGACCATCGGCAGCGCTTCCACAGCAAGCACGCCCGCCAGCGCGTCCGCACCGAGCCGCTGGTTCACGTAATCACGCAGGATCGGCCCGCCCCAGTACTCGCTCAACTCGACAACCGCCACGGCCAACTCCTGCCCGTCACGGTGGACGATCGTGGTAACGACGTGTTCGACGCCGGGATGTCTGCTGAGCGTTCCGGAGATCTCGGACAGCGATGCCATTTCCTTCTCCTTCCACACTTGGCCCTGCCGATCAGCTGTCACCCGGTGATCGCCCGTCCCCGGCCCGCAGCGCTCGCCACTGCGACCGGTCCGCCGGATCGGCCGGCGTCGCCGCGCACACCACGTAGTGACGCGGGGCAAGCGCGGTCGGGTGGCCCGCGAGCGCGGCCATACACCGTGCGTGCGCCTGCGCCGGGTCGCGGACGGACCCGCTCTGGGCCAGATAGGCGACCAGCCGCCGGCCGTCCGCTTCCGCGAAGACCCTGGCCGCGTTCGGGCCGAACGCCTTGTCGAGCACACGCTGCACCTCGGCCAGTTCGACCCAGCAGGAGTCGACCAGCAGCCAGTCCGGTCCCCGGACGATCGGTTCGAGCCGCACAGCCTCCCGGATCCCCTCGACGTTCAGGTCGCCGGCGGCGGCCGCCACGAGCAGGTTCTCCACCGCGAGCAGCAGCGACCGCGCTTCGTCCGAGCTCACGCGGCCGGTGTCTCCGGTCCACAGATCCAGCCGCAGGACCTCGTCGGCCCGGAAGAGGTCGAAACGCAGCGGCGACGAATTGGCCGGCATCGGCCGGCAGCTCACCGACGTGGACCGCCGGGCCTGTTCGATCGTCGCCAGAGGGCTGACCCGGTTCGGGACTCCGGTCTCGGCGGCAACGCTGTTGAACAGCGGCTCGTAGTCAAAGCGCAGTCCACGGTCGTGCTCGATCCGCCGCGCCATCTCGACCCGGCGGAAGGCGTCGTAGCGGCTGTGCCGGCAGCTCTCCAGAACCGCGGTCCAGGTCTGCCGGACGAGCGCGTCGAAGCCGCGCCACGACACTTCCAGCGCGATCAGGCAGCCCTGGGCAAGGGTGCCGACGTAGTTGGTGAGGCGCGGCTCGAACCGGTTGCCGGACAGGGCCGGGAACAGCAGGTCCCGGTAGCCGGTGCGTTGGGCGAGCACGGCGCCGATCGCGGCGAGCACGATGCTGGCCCGGCTGGTCCTGGTCCTGGCCGCGATCGCGGACGCCGCGAGCGCGCCCGCCACGGACGAAAGGCCGGCGCACAACGACTCGCCGCCCTGCGCTGTCCTGGGTGTCGCGTACAGGCACTGGGGCATCCGGGACAGCTGCTCCCGCCAGTAGCGCAGCGCCGCGTCGGCCTGCCGCCGTTGTCCCGACGAAGACTCCAGCTCGGCCTGGTCCAGCGGCTGGTGCCGGGGCGGACCGACGCGCCGGGCCGACCGGTCGGCCGTCATCGCCGCGAACTCCTGCTGGATGATCTCCATGGCCCTGAGGTCGGCGGCCAGGTGTGAGACGTCCATCGCGGCGGCCACCACTGTGTCGGTGTCGTCGGCGACGGCAACGGCGACCCGCAGCGGCAGGCCTGCCGGGTCGAGGGGTTCGGCGCGCAACTGCCGCAACAGCCGCGCGGCGATGGCGGGCCGATCCGGTCCGCCGCCGTCGGTCGAGCAGACGCCGAGCATCAGCACACCGGAGTCCAGCACCTGCTGGGTCGGCGGGTCACCGTCGCGATAGCGGGTGCGTAGACCCTCGTGCCTTGCCAGCAGTACGGCGATGGTCTCGACCACGTCCGCGACCCGCACATCCCCGGGCACCGCCAGCTCCGCGCCGAGGGTGGCGTACGGATGCCCGGGCGCGCCGCTGAGCCATTCCAGGATGTTGAGCTGGCCAAGGGTCATCGGTTTCTCAGCGGCCCGTTCCCCGGTGAACGGCACCGCGACCGGCTGTGGTGTGGTCAGCCTGGTCGGCTGCCGCCGGAGCCGGTCAGACCCGATCATGACTACGACTGAACGTCATTCGAAACGGTCTCCTATCGTATCCCCGGATGCCACAACCTAAACTCATCGAATGCCGCCAAGTCAAGCGTTACCGAGCACCCGAAAACGATTGTGAACCAATAGCGAATTGATATCTGTCCGCGCTGAAATACCTACTTGACATTGACTATCTACTTGACATCAAGGACGTCTGCTCGGCCGCCAGACGCCCCCTGGCGAACGCCCGCAGCAACCCCCGCAGCTGGAACACGACCTGCCCGTCCCGCCGCTCGATATCCAACAGCCCCGCGTCCAGCAGTTCGGTGAGCGCGTCGTCCGCGTCCTGCTCGGCGACGTCCAGCAGCGGTGCGCACATCCAACCTTGGAAGCCCCCATCGCCAAGCAGGCTGACCCGACACAGCAGGCGCCGGGCCGGCGGGCGGAGCCGCCGCCAGATCTCGTTGATCATCGCCACCAGGTCCAGCCCGCCGTACGACAGTTCCGCGAGTCCCCGACGACCGTCGGATAATCGGGCGACCAGGTCACGTACCGGCCAGTGCGGTCGGGTTCTCAGCCGGCCGGCGGCCAGCCGCAGCGCAAGCGGCTCACCCGCGCACAAGTCGGCCAGCCGGGCAATGTCACCGGACTCGGTACCGACGCGCTCCCAGCCGACCGCCTCGGCGAGCAGCTCAACGGCCTCCCGGGCGTCCAGTGGGCCGATATCCAGCGTGGTCGCACCGCCAAGCGTGGCGAGCCTGGTCCGGCTGGTCACGATCACCGAGCACGTCGGACTGCCCGGCAGCAACGGCGCCACCTGCTGCTCGCCGGCCACATCGTCGAGGACCACCAGTACCCGGCGGTCGCTGAGCAGAGTGCGGTACATGTCCGTCCGCTCCTCAAGGCCACCGGGGACAGCTCGTCCCGGCACGCCGAGCGCGCCGAGGAAGCGGGCCAGCACCTCGCCGGTGTCGGACGGCCGAGCGGCGCCGCCAAGCCGTGCGAACAGCTGGCCATCCGGATACTCGTCGCCAAGGGCATGTGCGACATGCACGGCCAGGGTGGTCTTGCCCAGCCAGGGCCGGCCGGCGATGACCACGATGCGCATCGCGCGGGAGCCGGCGTCGCGCGGTCCGCACAGCGCAGTCCGCACTCGTTCGATCAGATCTCGCCGGCCGTTGAAGTCACCGATGTCGGCCGGTAACAGGCGTGGCACGGCCGCCCGCACCGTTACGGGACGGGCCGCTTCCGCCGGCTCCGGCAGGTCCGCCACCTCGCCGGCGAGAATCGCCCGCTCCAACCGGCGCAGCTCGGCACCCGGCTCCAAGCCAAGCTCCGTCACGAACAACTGCCGGCCCAACCGGTAGGTGTGCAGCGCCTCGGCCTGCCGCCCGGTCCGGTACAGCGCGAGCATCAGCTGTGCGCGCAGCCGCTCGCGGAACGGGTTCGCCGTGACCAGTTCGACCAGTTCGCTGATCAGCTCGTGGTGCTGGCCGAGCCGCAGCCGGACGTCGACGTGCTCCTCGACGACGGCCAGCCGCCGTTCAGCCAGCTGGGTGCCGATGGACTGGACGAGTTGGCTGCGTACACCCCCCAGCGGGGTGGTGCCGTGCCACAGCCGTAGTGCGTCGCGGAACGCGGACGCCGCGTCATCCGGCCGGCCACCGCCCAGCCCTCGCCGGCCGCTGGCCACAAGGCAGTTGAACGCCAGCAGGTCCAACTCCCTGTCGGTGCACCGGATCGAGTAACCCGGTGGGCGGGTCACGATGGCGCCGGGCTGGCCGCCGGCGGCCAGGGTTCGCCTGATGGCCGAGACGCAGATCCGGACCTGCTCCTTGGCCGTCGATGGTGGTGTGGTGTCCCAGACGGCGTCCACGAGGCGCTCGATGGCCACCACCTGGTTGGGTTCGAGCAACAACATGGAGAGAACGGATCTCTGCCGAGGTGCGAACGACAGTTGGCCGTCCGCACCAATGACCTCCAGCGGACCGAGGACACGAAACCACACAAGGTGCTCCTTCCCACCACAATGCCGGCCAAGCGCCCAGGTTCGACCCCTCCGGAAGCAGTCCTCAGCACAAGATCATCCTGATGTCGGATGTAAGTTTCGGGCTAAATTACAGCAAATTACAATTGGCGGACGACGCCGTCTTGCGGGTAATTGTCGCCGGTCCGTAGATTGGCGCCCGTGAATTCCGGACAGCTACGGACATCCGAGCGGTGCGGCGCAGGTGAATGCGAGCTGTCCGTGGAGCACGGCGGACGGTGGCGGACACGGTGGGGACCCTGGGTTGGTTGCTGAGGTTGCGCCGCAACTCCTGCGGCAGATATGTGATGATCTGCGACTGCTCCGGATGCAGGCCGGTGGGCCGAGCCTGCGGGCCTTGGGGGTGCAGCTACGCCGGGGTAAGAGCCAGCTCGCGGCGGTCCTCAACGGTCAGATCCGGCAACTGCCCGACTGGGCGCTGATCAAGGATCTGGTCGACAGCTGCCACCGGTACGCGGATGAGCACGGCCGGCTGGACCGGCTGTCGGTCGCGACCGGGATCGACCAGTACTGGCGCCCCCGATACACCCTGCTGGAGTACGCCTTCGGCCAGCGGTACGCCGCTCTTGTGGATGCCGCGGGCCCTGACGGTGGCGACGCCGACCACCCGGGCCGCGGGTCGGTCGTTCCCCGCCAGCTTCCGTTAGCGGTGCGGCACTTCAAGGGTCGCACCCACGAGCTGGCGATACTGGACGCACTGGCCGAGAAAACCGCGGGCGCGGGCACCGCGGTGATCACCGCCGTCAGTGGCACCGCGGGGGTGGGCAAGACCACGCTTGCCGTGCACTGGGCGCACCGGGTGGCCGGCCGGTTCCCCGACGGGCAGTTGTACGTGAACCTGCGCGGCTTCGACCCCGGCGGCCGGGCGGTGGGCCCGGTCGAGGCGGTCCGCCGCTTCCTCGATGCACTTGAGGTGCCGCCGACCCGCATCCCCGCCGACCCGGACGCGCAGACGGCGCTCTACCGCAGTCTGCTCGCCGACAAGCGCATGCTGATCGTGCTGGACAATGCCCGCGACGCCGCCCAGGTACGCCCGCTGCTTCCCGCCGCACCCGACTGCCTTGTCCTGATCACCAGCCGCAACCGGCTGTCCAGCCTGGTGGCCACTGAGGGTGCACGCCCCATCATGCTCGACCTCTTCACCGCCGAGGAGGCCCGGGATGCGCTGGCCGACCGGCTCGGCGCCGACCGGGTCGCGGCCGAGCCCAAGGCGGTCGACGAGATCGTCGAGCGCTGCGCACGGCTGCCGTTGGCACTGGCCGTGGTCACCGCCCGCGCTGCCATGTATCCCGAGCTGCCGCTGGCCACCGTGGCTAGGGAACTGGCCGACGCACCGGGTCGGTTGGACGTCTTCGAGGACGACGACCCGCACACCAACGTCCGGGCGGTGTTCTCCTGGTCCTATCAGGCCCTGACCCCGTCGGCGGCCCGGCTGTTCCGGCTGCTGAGCCGACATCCGGGCCCAGATGTCACCATCCCGGCCGCGGCCAGTCTCGCCGCCGTGCCCCTCCCGGATGCACGGGCGTTGCTGACCGAGCTGACCTCGGCGAACCTCACCGCCGAGCGGCAT
>DATBCR010000679.1:0-10417 GCA_036270375.1 Pseudonocardiaceae bacterium
CTCGGCTTGGGATTCTTGGGGCGTGTCGCCGTAGGCTCGTCTCGTGTCATCCCCTGTCGGCTCGCCGACGAAGACTTCGGGCGCCGCCGCCCGACCGACCGATACCCGGCTCGGGCCGTGGCGACTGCTGTCGATGCGTGACTTCCGCCGGCTGCTGATGTCCCGGTTCGCCGCGCAGTGGGGTGACGGGCTGTTCCAGGTCGGGCTGGCCGGCGCAGTGCTGTTCAACCCGGAGCGGGCGGCCGATCCGGCGGCCATCGCGGCCGGGTTCACCGTGCTGCTGCTGCCGTACTCGATCATCGGGCCGTTCGCGGGCGCGCTGCTGGACCGCTGGGACCGTCGCCGCATCCTTGTGGTCGCGAACCTGTTGCGGGGCCTGTTGATCCTGCTCACCGCGCTGGCCGTCGGCACCGGTGTGACCGGGCTCTGGCTGTTCACGGGGGCGTTGTTCGCGGTCGGTGTCAGCCGGTTCGTCAACTCCGGGATGTCCGCCGCGCTGCCGCATGTGGTGGCCGAGGAGCACCTGGTCGAGGCGAACGCGGTGGCCACCACGCTCGGCGCCGTGGTGGCCGTGGTCGGTGCCGCCTGTGCGGTGGGGCTGCGGTCGGTGTTCGGTGCCGGCAACAGCGGTTCCGGGCTGGTCACGGCGGTGGCCGTGGTCGGATCGGTGGCCGGTTCGATGCTCGCCGGCCGGTTCGCGGCCGGGCAGCTCGGGCCGGACCGGGTGGACGAGCGGACCGAGACGATGGTGGCCATCGCGCACGGCCTGGGCGACGGCGCGCGGGTCGCCATGCGCACGCCGAGCGTGGCGGCCGGGTTCGTCGCGCTGTTCGCGCACCGGGCCGCGTTCGGCGCGTCGCTGCTGATCACGGTGCTGTTGCTGCGTTACAGCTTCCACGACGTCGGGCCATTGAAGGCCGGCATGTCCGGGCTTGGCGAGGTGGCCGTGGCCGGCGGCCTCGGGCTGCTCACGGCCGGGCTGCTCACGGCACGACTGGTCGAGCGCCTCGGCCGGCGGCGCGCGGTGTGCTCGGCACTCGCGGTGGCCGCCGCCGCACAGTTCGGGCTCGGCCTGCCGATGGTGCTGCCGACGATCCTGGTCGCCGCGTTCGTGCTCACCGCGGCCGGCCAGGTGATCAAGCTGTGTGTCGACTCGGCGGCCCAGCGCGACGTCGGCGACGAGACCCGCGGCCGGGTGTTCGCGCTGTACGACACGTTGTTCAACATCACGCAGGTGGTGGCCGTCGCGCTCACCGCGGCCGTGGTGCCGCCGGACGGCCAGGCCCGCTGGCTGGTGCTCGTCGCGACAGTGCTGTACCTGGTCGGCATGGCGGGCTACCTGCTGGTGCTGCGCCGCCGGCCCGCTTGACAGGCGGCACCGTTCAACTCGGGTCGATACCCCGTTCGCGGGCCCACCCCAGCAGCGCCGTCACGGCGTCCTCGTGCGTCAGTGGGCCGTGGTCCAGCCGGAGTTCCTTGAGGAACCGCCACGCCTGGCCGACCAGCGGGCCGGGCGGCAGGCCGAGTAGCCGCATGATCTCGTTGCCGTCGAGGTCCGGCCGCACCCGCGCCAGGTCCTCGGCCGCCGCGATCCGGCCGATCCGCTGTTCGAGGCCGTCGTAGGAGGCCCGCAGCGCGTCCGCCTTGCGCTGGTTGCGGGTGGTGCAGTCGGCCCGGACCAGCTTGTGCAGCCGTGGCAGCAGCGGGCCGGCGTCGGTGACGTAGCGGCGGACCGCCGAGTCGGTCCACTCGCCCTTGCCGTAGCCGTGGAACCGCAGGTGCAGGTACACCAGCCCGACGACGTCCTCGATCACGTCCTTGGCGTAGCGCAGCGCCTGCAAACGCTTGCGGGCCAGTTTCGCGCCGACCACCTCGTGGTGGTGGAAGCTCACGCCGCCGCCGGACTCGAACCGGCGGGTGGCGGGCTTGCCGATGTCGTGCAGCAGCGCGGCCATGCGCAGCACCAGGTCCGGGCCGTCGGTCTCCAGATCGATCGCCTGCCGCAGGACAACCAGCGAATGCTGGTAGACGTCCTTGTGCTGATGGTGTTCGTCGATCTCCAGCCGCATCGCCGGTACCTCGGGCAGCACATGGTCGGCAAGCGTGGTGTCGACCAGCAGCTCGATGCCGCGTTCTGGCCGCCCGCCGAGCATCAGCTTGGACAGCTCGGCCTGGATCCGTTCCGCGGTGATCCGCCCGATCTCGCCCGCCATGTCGGTTATCGCGGCGATCACCCTTGCCGTCGGCTCGAAGCCGAGCTGGCTGGCGAACCGGGCCGCGCGCAGCATCCGCAGCGGATCGTCCCCGAACGAGGACTGCGGGGTGGCCGGCGTGTCGAGTTTCCGGGCGGCCAGCGCGGCGCGGCCGTCGTGCGGGTCGATCAACGTGCCGGTGGCGAGGTCGACGGCCATCGCGTTCACCGTGAAGTCGCGGCGCACCAGGTCGCCATCGATGGTGTCGCCGAAGGAGACCCGCGGGTTGCGGGTGACGCCGTCGTACGAGTCGGCCCGGAACGTGGTGATCTCGCAGATGGCGTCACCCTTGCGGGCGCCGACCGTGCCGAACGCGATCCCGGTGTCCCACATCGCGTCCGCCCAGCCGGACAGCAGCCGCTGAATCGTCGGCGGGCGCGCGTCGGTGGTCAGGTCGAGATCGTTGCCGAGCCTGCCGAGCAGCGCGTCCCGCACGCTGCCGCCCACCAGGTACAGAGAATGGCCGGCGGTGGCGAACCGCGCGGCGAGTTCGGTGAGCACGGGCGAGCGCCGCATCAGGTCTTCCGCCGCCTGGTCGGGTGTGCTGGATCGAGACATGGGACGGTCAGGATATCGGTCGCCACCACCGCCATCGACGGTTGCCGCCCGACGGTGATCCGGACTGATCGCATTACCATCGGACACATGTCTCCGTCGCCAGGTCGGTCCGGCGGTTCCAAGCCGGGCCGGCGCCACCGGCGGCCCGGCAGACGGCTGCGCACCGTCGAGGAGACGTCCGCGGGCGGGCTGGTGGTGGACCGGACCGGGGACACGGCGGCGCTGATCGGCCGGCTCGACCGGCGGGGGACACTGCTGTGGTCACTGCCGAAGGGCCACATCGAGCCGGGCGAGACGGCGGCGCAGACCGCGGAACGCGAGGTGCGTGAGGAGACCGGCATCCACGGCACGGTGCTGCGGGAACTGGGCACCATCGACTACTGGTTCGTGGTCGAGAACCGCCGCGTCCACAAGACGGTGCACCATTTCCTGATGACGGCGGTCGGCGGTGAACTGTCCGACGAGGACATCGAGGTGACCGAGGTGGCCTGGGTGCCGCTGGCCGACCTTGAGCGCAGACTGGCCTACGCCGACGAGCGCAGGCTGGCCCGCCGGGCGATGCGCCTGCTCCGGGCGGAACAGGTGAACGGCACGGCCGAGAAAGCCGCGGAGAAGACCGACGGCACGGTGGACGGAGCGGAGCACGCATGAGGAGGTTGGCGGTCGCCCTGCTGGTCGCGGGACTGGCCGTACTGCTCACCTCGTTGGCGCCGGCCGCCATCGCGGCACCCAATCCACCCCCGGTGCCGACCGGTCCGACGGCCAATACGTGGGTCCGGCTGACCGTCACGTCACAGCAGCCGAGGGTCGTCACCGCGACCGACACGTCGGTGACGGTCACCGCCACCGTCAGCAATGTGAGTGACCGCCGAATCCGGCTGCTCACCGCGCGCCTACAGGTGGGCGACGCCGTGACCAGCGGTACCGCGCTGCGGTCGGCGCTGAGCCCCACCGCGAACTACATCCACGGCAACACCGTCTTCACCCCGAAGAAGGACACCCTCGAACCGGGCGCGTCGGTCTCGTTCACGGTCACCGCGAACCTGCAGGGCACGGACTCGCTGCAGGTGACCCGGCCCGGCGTGTACCCGCTGATGGTGAACGTGCAGGGGGTGCCCGACTTCGGCGCGGGCGCCCGGCTGGCCGCGGCCACCGTGCTGCTGCCGGTGCTGTCCACGCCGAGCGGCGGTGCGCCGGCACCCGGCGGTGCCCCGTCCGGGCTGACCATGCTGTGGCCGCTGATCGACCAGCAGCCGAGGGTGGTCGGCACGACCAGCGGCCAGGTCGTGCTGTCCGACGACACGCTCGCCGCATCGCTCGGGTCGGGCGGGCGGCTGTTCGGGCTGCTCGACGCGGTGCGCAGGGTGTCGGCGGACAGTCCGGCGCTGCTGTCCGCGCTGTGCTTCGCGGTCGACCCGGACCTGCTGGCCACCGTGCGGGACATGGCGGGCGGCTACCGCGTCGCCACCGGCGGCGGCACGAGCCAGCCGGGCCAAGGCGCCGCGGCCGCCGGCCTGTGGCTGACCACCCTCAAGGGCCTGGCTGCCAACCATTGCGTGCTGGCCCTGCCCTACGCGGACGCCGATCTCGCCGCGCTCGCGCACGCCGGCGGCACCGACCTCATGCAGCTCGCCATCACCGACGGCGCCACCGAGGCCAAGAATCTGGGCGGCACAACGATTACCGATGTCGCCTGGCCGGCGGACAACACGCTGGACACCCGCACCCTGACCGACCTGGCCGGGCTCGGCGTGCACAACGTGCTGCTCAACCCGGCGTCGCTCACCCAGCCGGCCACCGGCCCGGCCCCGGTCGCCGGATTCACCGGCGGCAACCGGCCGACGGTCCTGCCGATCGATCCGGTGGTGACGGCCGAACTGGCCGCCCGGACGGACGAGCCGAACGTGGACCAGGCAGACATCTCGGCGCAGGACGGGATGGCCGCGATCGTCTACCAGACCGCGTTCCACGGTGCCGCAGGCCAGCCGCTGCTGGTCGCGCCGCCACGCCGCTGGGCACCGTCGGCGACCGAGGCGCAGGCGTTCCTGCGGTGCGCCGCGACCGTGCTCGCCGAGCACTACGCCACCGCGACCGCCCTGTCCGACGCGGTGACCGCGCCCCAGACCAGTGGCCCGGTGACGCTGAACTACACGCCGCAGGAGTCCGTGGCCGAGGTCGCGCACCCGGTCGTGACGAGCGCCGTCCAGTCCGACGCGGCACAGCGGGACGTGCTCGCCGCGATGGGCCGTGACCACACCGCCCCCAACGCGGTGCAGCCGGCCGCGCTGATCGACCCGCTGCGGACCGAACTGCTGCGAGTGGTGTCCAGCGCGTGGCGGGACGGGCGCACCAGCGGTGCGAGCGCCGCGCTCGGGGTCGCCGGCTCGGCGTTCGACGCGCTCCGGCAGCAGGTCACCGTCGTCCAGTCGGGGCTGCCGATTCTGTTGGGATCACGGGACAGTCGGCTGCCCGTCACGGTGACCAACAATCTGTCCGTTGACATCGCGGTGCGGGTGGACGTGACGGGCGATCCCGGTCTGCCGTCCAGCGGTGCCGAGGATCTCATTCCGGCGCACGCCAGCATCACCGTGTTCATCCAGACCAAGGTCACCCGAACGGGCAGGTTCAGTGTGTTCGCGACCGTGTCCACGCCCGGCGGTGTCACCGAACTGGGGCAACAAGCCCGATTGGAGCTGACGTCGACCGCGTACGGGACCATCATCGTGATCGTCACCGCGATCGCGTTCGGCCTGCTGGTACTGCTGTCCGGCCGGCGGATCTACCGTCGGATCCGGGCCGCCCGCGGCACCGCGCCCGCCCCGCCACCCGATGCGACCACGGAGGACGCACTGGTCGACGGCCCGTATCGGGCGCACAGCGAGCAACGGGAGCCAGGCAGAAGTTGAATGGCGAGCCGAGGACGGAGCCGTTGCCCCGGGTACCCCCACCACCGCGCGGTCCGCGAGAGCCGGGGAACCAGCGCCGGGGTGTCCCGCGCCGCCCACCGCCGCCACGCCGAATGCCTCCGCCACGGCCGGAGCCGGTCACCGAGCTGATCTCCACCGAACTGATGCCGACGATGCTGATCCCGATCCTGCCGTCGGAGCCGTCGCTGGCAAGGGCGAGCGGGTCGATGGTGATCGCCACGATGGTCAGCCGGCTGACCGGTTTCCTGCGGCAGCTGATGCTGGTCGGCATCGTCGGTATCGGCACCGTCAACGACTCCTACAACGTGGCCAACAACCTGCCGAACATCGTGTACGAGCTGCTGCTCGGCGGCGTGCTGGCCAGTGTCGTCATCCCGACCCTCGTCCGCGCCCAGCAGGAGGACGCGGACGACGGCCTCGCGTTCACCCAGCGGCTGCTCACCGTGTCGTTCGTGTTGCTCGCCATCGGCACGGTGATCGCCGTGGTGTGCGCGCCGCTGCTCACCAAGCTGTACTTCTCGAGTGGCGGCAACGACCATCCCGCGCTGACCACGGCGTTCGGCATCCTCATCCTGCCGGAGATCCTGTTCTACGGGATCTTCGGCCTGCTGTCGGGCATCCTCAACTCCCGGCACGTGTTCAGGCCGGCTGCCTGGGCGCCGGTGCTGAACAACGTGGTCATGTTCGGCACGCTCGCGCTGTACGCCGTGCTGCCCGGCGAGATCACCCTGAACCCGGTCCGGATGTCCGAGCCGAAACTGCTGGTGCTCGGCGTCGGCACCACGCTGGGGGTGGTTGTCCAGGCGATCATGCTGGTCCGGCCGCTGCTGGGGATGGGGTTCCGGTTCCGCTGGCGGTGGGGCTGGGATCGAAGGCTTGGCACGTTCGGCCAGCTCGCGTTCTGGCTGGTGCTGTACACACTGGTCAGCCAGGTGGCGTACGTGGAGCTGACCAAGGTGGCGACCGGGGCCGCGACCGGCACCTACACGATCTACACCAACTCGTGGCTGCTGCTGCAGGTGCCGTACGGCGTGCTCGGCGTGTCCCTGTTGACCGCGATCATGCCGAGGATGAGCAAGGCCGCGGCCATCGGCGACCTGCCCGGCGTCGTGGACAACCTGTCCACCGGCAGCCGGCTGTCCGCGGTGATGCTCGTCCCGCTGTGCGCGATGATCACCGTGCTCGGCCCGCAGGTCGGCGTGGCGCTGTTCGCGCTGCGGCACAGCAACGCGGGCGACGCGACCGTGCTCGGCCTCACGCTCACCACCTCCGCGTTCGGCCTGGTGTTCTACGCGATCACCATGTTGCAGCTGCGGGTGTTCTACGCCATGAACGACGCCCGCACGCCGACCGTGATCAACGCGATCATGGTGGTGGTCAAGGTGGCGCTGTTCTACACCACGGCGCACGTGCTCGACCCGCACCACGTGGTCTACGGCCTGACGTTCGTCAACGCGCTGGGCTTCCTGCTGTCCGCGACCGTCGGCGAACTGTGGCTGCGGCACCGGATCGGCGCCCTGGACACCGGCCGGGTGATCCGCACGATCATGAAGGCCGTGATCGCGTCGGCGTGGGGGGCGGGCGCGGCGTTGTTGGTGGCCAGGGGCATCGCGGCCGTGGTACCGGCGTCGGCGACGCTGACCCGTGCGTGGCTCGCGATGGTGCTCGGTGCCCTGGTCGGCCTCGCGATTACCTTCGGTGTCATGGTCTTGCTGAGAGTGACCGAGCTGAAGCCGGTCACCCGCCGGTTGCGCGGGTTTTCCCGTAGGCTCGGCGTGGGTAATTGACGGTCAGGTGCTTCAGGAAGGAGCCCGGTCCCAGGGGCTAGCGGGGCGGGAGAGAGTCACGGTGAGTAGGCCGATGGAATACCCAGCGGGGTCGGGTGGCGCGAACGCCGGATTCGGTGTGCGTGCCGTGTCGACCTTGCTGCGACCCGGTGGTGTCGTCGGTGATCAACGGTACCGGCTGCTGGCCCAGTTCGGTGAGGACCACCGCGCCCCGGCCCAGTTCTGGCGGGCACGGGACGGCCAGCTCAACCGCGACGTCGCATTGACCGTGCTGGTCGGCGACCCGTCCGACGCGAAGTCCGCCGCCGAGGCCGGCCGCACCCTTGAACGCGCCATGCACGCCGCCACGTTCGTGCACCCCGGTGTGGCACGGGTGCTCGACGTGCTGAGCCTCGGCAGCGGTGTGGTGCCCAGCGAGGGCATCCTCGGCATGGTCGTCGCCGAGTGGACCCACGGCACCGACCTGCTGGACGTGGTCAGCGACGGCCCGGTGCCGGCGGCCACCGCGTCCCGGCTGCTCGAACCGCTGGCGTCCGCCGTGGAGAGCGCCCACCACTCGGGCCTCGTACTAGGCGTGGACCACCCGCAGCGGGTCCGGGTCACCCCGGACGGCGCGCTGCGGCTCGCGTTCCCCGGCCCGCTGCCGTCCGCCGCGCCACGGGACGACGTGAAGGGCCTCGGCGCCCTGCTGTACCTGTTGCTGACCGGCCGGTGGGCGCTGCCGAACGGGCCGCGCGCCATCCCGGGCGCGCCGACCGGGCCGGACGGCACCGTGGTCGCGCCGAACATCCTGCGGCCGATGGTGCCGCCGGAACTGTCCAGCGTCGCAGTGCTCAGCATGGAGGACACCGCGGTCGGCGGAATCCGGACCAGTGCGGCGATCCTGCGGGTACTGGACCGGGTCGCCGAGGTGGCGGAAGCGGCGGCGATGGCGCAGCCGAGGGCCGGTAACGGCCGCCCGGTCAAGGACGACGGCAGCGTCTGGATCACCAAGAAGCCCGTCAACAGCCTCAAGCACCGGCGCAAGCTCGCGGTGTGGGTGACCCTGTTGACAGTGGCCACCATCGCCATCGTGATCTGGCTGGTCACCTCGGTGATCGGGTTCTTCGCCAACTCGCCGAGCACCGCTACCGGCGTCGGACCGACGGCCGCCGTCACCACGACGGCCAAGCCGGGCACCACGGCCGCGGCCACCACGGTCGCGCCCGCCGTCGGCACCCCGGTCAAGCCGAGCGCCATCGCTGTGTACCAGGTGGCCGGCCACAGTGGGGACAGCCCAGGCAAGGCACGCAATGCGATCGACGGCGACCCGAACACGGTGTGGAAGACCGACAACTACTTCCAGCCGGTCCCCAAGCTCAAGCCGGGTATCGGGCTGATCGCCACGTTCGATGCGCCGGTGCGTCTGGCCGAGGTGGACATCGACTCGCCGAGCGCGGGCACGGTCGTGGAGATCCGCAGCGCGCCGGCCGCGAACGCGGACATCAACAGCACCCAGGTGATCGGCAGCGCGACCCTGGTCAACGGCCACACCGAGATCAAGCTCGCACCGGGCCAGCCGACCCAGTTCGTGCTGGTGTGGATCACCACGCTGGCCGGCGGCGGCAGCAACAACGGGTCCGCGATCGGCGAGATCACCTACATACCAGCCAAATAGCCGTGCTGGCTATTCTGCTGCCGTGACCGCCGCCGCACGCACGGACGCCGACCTGATCGCGGCCCACGCCGCCGGTGATCCCGGGGCGTTCGCGGAGCTCGTGCGCCGGCACCGGGACCGGATGTGGGCGGTGGCGCTGCGCACCATGCGGGACCCGGAGGAGGCCGCGGACGCGCTGCAGGAGGCGTTCATCTCGGCGTTCCGGGCGGCCGGGCAGTTCAGGGCCGAGTCGCAGGTGACCACGTGGCTGCACCGGATCGTGGTGAACGCGTGCCTGGACCGGATCCGCAGACGGCAGTCCCGACCGACAGTGCCGCTGCCGGAGGCGGGCCCCGGTGAGCCGGCCGCCGCCGGCGACGCGATGGCGGACCGCGAGACCCGCCTCGTGGTCGGCGAGGCACTGGCCGCACTGCCGGACGAACAGCGGGTACCCATCGTGATGATCGACGTCGACGGCTACTCGGTGGCCGACACGGCCCGGCTGCTCGGCATCGCGGAAGGCACCGTCAAGAGCAGGTGCGCACGGGGCCGGGCCAAGCTCGCCAAAAGTCTCGGACACCTGCGGAACCCGAGTGCGGATGCGAACGTCCCAGATGGCGCGGGTGACGCGGGAACACGCCAGCCCGGCGGAACACGCGGGACACGTCAGTGGGAGGGCCGATGACGGGCATCGACCGGGGAGGTGACACGCCGATGGAACCACCGTGGACCGTCGACCTGCTCGCCGACCTGCATGCCGGTGTGCTCGACACGGCGGTCGCGCAACGGCTGTGGCCCCAGGTGCACCAGGACCCTGACGCTGTGCACGTGCTGAACGCACTGGACGCCACCAAGGCCGAACTGGCCGCACTCGGCACCAGGCCCGCACCCGCGATGCCGGCCGGCTACGCGGCCCGGCTGGACGCCGTGATGGCCGCCGAAGCCGCGAGAACCTTTGGCGCACAGGCATCCCAGGCACCACCGCCACCGCGGGTCGCCCCGGTCGTCGACCTGGCCCGCGCCCGCAAGCGCCGCAACCAACGCACGGGCTGGATAGCCGGCGCCCTCGTGGCGGCGGCCGCCGTCGGCACAGTGGTGATCAGCCTCCCGCACGGCGGCACGACACCTGGCGAAGCGGGCAGCCAGCCATCCGGCGGGACACCGCCACTGGCCCTGACCAGCGGCCACCTCAACAGCGCAACCCTCACCGCCGTGATCGGCAGGTCCGACTACGGCCCCCTGACCGACCCGGCCCGC